>DMVN01000219.1:0-5556 GCA_003476685.1 Acidobacteriota bacterium
ACCAGTTCCAGGGGTAGGCCGCCGGCGCCACCCAGGCCTCAATCGAAAAATCCTGATTCAGAGACGGAAAGTCCGGGGCTTTCCTGGTAATCAGGGTGGTAAAGCCGTCGAACCTGATGGCCTGACCTGACAGGCCTCTGACCAGCTTAAAATTTCCGGTTATCAGGTCGGCCTTGTCCCCGACCCTCTCCGGGGTCTTTTTATCTTGAACCGCGTCTAATTTCCACCAGGCCAGTAGATTCTTCTGACTGTCAGCTGCGGCCCCGGCCAGCCCTCCGGCACCTGAGAACAGCAAGGCCAGCAAGAGGATAGCCATTACTTTTTTCATCCGCCACCTCCATGTCGATGGATATTTGTTTATTTCAGTTATCGTCTGTTCCCGGACTCATCAATAGCTCTGGAGCAAAAGTTTCTCGACCTCCTGGAGTGACACCACGTAGGGATGGTTCTTGTAATCGGGCAGCACCAGTGAAGTCCTGGCCAGGAGCTTCAATTCCGATTCTATTACTCCCAGTTCTTTCAGAGATTTCTTGATACCCAGGTCCTTAATAAATTTTTCCAGCTCGTCGCCCAGCAGGCGGGCGGCTTCTTTATCCGGCCTGGATTGCAGAGAGGGGTTCATAATCCTGGCCACCCTGGCAAATTTTTCCGTGGCCGATTTATAGGTATATCGCATAATGGCCGGATAAACCGAGGCCAGGGCCTGGCCGTGAGCAACTGACGGATAGAGCCCGCTCAGGGCCATGGCTATGCCGTGAGGCAGGGTGACGGCTGAATTGGCAATGGACAACCCGGCCAGGGTATCGGCCCAGGCCAGTTTTTCCCGAACTTCGAGATTACCGGTCTTTTTTACAGCCGTTAAAAGATGTTTAACCACCAGCCTGAGGCATTCCAGGGCCAGGATTTCTATGTAGGGCGAACACTTAGGAGTGATATAGCTTTCAAAGGCGTGACAGAAAGCGTCAAAGCCGGTCAGAGCAGTCTGATAAGGTGGCAGGGTTAACATCAACTCTGGGTCCACTATGGCCACTCGCGGAAACAGCCTGGAGTTATAAAGGGCCGACTTATTCCGTTCCTCGGGGTTGGTCACCACTGCCACCTGGGTGACGTGGGAGCCGGTTCCGGAAGTAGTAGGGATGGCCATGATGGGAAGGGTCCGGTCTGTCGGCTGGGTTTTCCGGAAAAAGAGATAATCCCAGCAGCTTCCTTGATGAGTAGCCTCAACGGCAATGGCCTTGGCTGTGTCAATACTCGACCCACCCCCAAAACCGATGACCAAATCGGCTCTGAATTTGCGGGCCATTTTAGCCCCCGAAGATACAACCTCCACCGTGGGATTGGGAATTACCTGATCAAAATGTTCCACTTCAATCTTATTTTTCCTGAGGACCGATTTCAGCCGTCGCCAGGCCGGCTCGAATTCCGGGAAGGGAGGCACTGTCACCAGCAAACAGCGACGGCCGAACCTGGCCGCTACTTCTCCAGCTTCTTTTAACCTTCCAACACCAAATAAAATTTCAGTGGGTTGCAGATAATTGAAAAATGACATGTTCTCCTCCGCCAATTTATTTCTACCTCAACCGCTCCGTCCCGGCCAGATTGGCTATTCTCCAGTTCAGGACGCCGGTCTAACCAAATCCGAAACATTCACCCAGGCCCCCGGCCTGGTACAGACAAAACTGGCCAGCTGGTTGGCCAACTTGCTGATTTCGTCCAGCTTCATACCCCTTAAAAGTCCTTCAACCAGCCCGGCCGTAAAAGCGTCGCCAGCCCCGACCGTATCCACCACATTAACCAGATAGCCGGGATGTCTTGACTCGCCGTCGCGGGTTATTATCAAACTGCCTTTGCTCCCAAGGGTCAGGGCAATGACCTGGAGGGAGAATCTTTCCATCAGAGCTCCCAGCACCTGGCTCTCTTCTCCTCTCAAAGAGAAAAGTCTGGAGATGGTCTTTAATTCATCCGAATTAAGTTTTAAGACGTCAGCCGCTTGCAAAGAGAACTCTATGACCTGCCCGTCAAAAAAAGGCTCCCTCAAATTGATGTCCAGGACTTTTAAGCATCCGTCTCCAGACCGGGCCAGCAGCTGCTGGATTACCCTTCTACTTTTCTGGTGCCTCTGGGCCAGGGTGCCAAAACAAAGGGCCCCGGCTCTTTCCACCAGCGAAATCAAGGCCTCCTCTTCTTCCAGATAATCCCAGGCCACGTCCTTTTCAATCTGGAACTTCGGAATGCCCTGGTCATCCAGCTCAACCCGGACCGTTCCAGTTGGATGGCTGAGGTCTTTCTGAATAAAATCCGTAACCAGACCCGCCGCCCGGCAGGCAGCAAAAGCCTGAACTCCCAGAGAATCCTGGCCGACTCGACTGACCAGGGCAGCTTTTGCCCCCAGTCTGCTAATGTAATAAGCGAAATTGGCCGGGGCACCTCCTATTCTTTTTTCATCGGGAAAGATATCCCACAAAATTTCCCCGATAGCCACAATTTCTGGCTTTATCTTTTCCATCATTTCCCTGATTTATGTGCTCTATCTAAAAATAAAATATAGAACCACCATTAAGGCAAACAACAGACCGGCCTGCACTCTGGGGTCAGACCAGCCGGCGTAGGCCCCCCGGTTAAGGATGTGGCGCGGGCTCTTCCAGGTTAACCCTTCCACTTTGTCAGCTGCCGGCCTAGGTGTCAGCAGACTGACCACAACAAAAATCAGGCTGCAGATCACGAACATCCACCAGGCCTGCATCATAAAGTGAATGCCCAATTTTTCGGTGATAATCTTCTCGGTCCCGAAAACGGGCAGGTCCAGGATGAAGGCCGTGATGCCCATCAGGAACCCGATAATCAGGGTGGCCAGAGCCGCCTGTTTGGTCCCCCTTTTCCAGAGAACACCCCAGAGAAAGACCGTGGTGATGGGCGGCGCCAGGTCAGAGGCGATGGCATTGATGGCTTCAAAAATACTCGAATATCTTCCCCCCTGGGTTGACCAGGCAATGGCCAGCAACATGATGACCACGGCGCTGACCCGGCCGATATTAACCTGTTGCCTGTCTGATAACTGGGGCTTTATGTTCCTGGCCACATCGATGGCCACCAGGGTAGCCGCGCTGTTAAGGGCGGCAGAAATGGTACTCATCAAAGCAGCCAGCAGAGCCGCGGCGATAACTCCCCTGAGTCCGACCGGAATCAGCTTCAATATCAGAACCGGCAGGGTCTCGTTGGCATTATTCCCGATAATGTCTTTGAAAAGCACGTAACCGAGCACTCCTGGCAGGACCATGAGGAAGACCGGGGTGATCTTCAACAGCCCGGCGAACAGGGGCCCGTGCTGGGCATCGGCTTCCGTCCTAGCTCCGAGGACCCGCTGAACGATGGTCTGGTCGGTACACCAGTACCAGATACCAAGAACCGGGTATCCCAGGAAGACCGCGTACCAGTTCAACCCCACCCGACTGTTGGTATGGAGCATGCTCAACTGTTCAGGCCTCAGGGCTGCCCTCAGCTGGCCCAGACCGGTAATGCCATGAGCCGGCAAGGCCAGAAGGCAAAAGACAGTCACCACCACCGCCCCCACGATGAGGATGACCGTTTGAACGGATTCGGTAACCACCACCGCTTTCAACCCACCCAGGACGGTATAGATGGCCGTTATGATGGAGATGATCAGAATGGAAATTATGACGTTAATGCCGAAAAATGTTTTGAACACTATGGCCCCGGCATAAATGCTCATGCCGATATGAATGAACAGGGCCGCAACTATGGCCATAATGGCCACAATTATCCTGGCTCCCCGGCTGTATCGCTTTTCCAGGAATTCCGGAAGCGTCGAAATTTTCGTTCTGAAATAAAAGGGGGCAAAGACCAGGGCCAGGATTATCAAGCAGAAAGTGGCCATCCACTCAAAATTCCCCCAGACCAGACCTTCGTTATAACCGGAGGCAGCCAGCCCCACCAGGTGGATGGTGGAAATATTGGCCGAAAAGAGAGCGGCACCAACCATGAACCAGGGAAGAGATTTTCCAGCCAGAAAATATTGCTGGCTTGATAACTGAACTTTGCGAACTGAAAGAAGGCCCAGGGCCAGGACGGCGATAATATAAATCGCTATTATCACCATGTCTAAAACCGGCATCGTTAAACCAGATGGGTTCATATCATTTTTCCCCTGTTTTTATAGCTTTTAAGAAAAGAGGTGCAACAAGAAATTTGGTGAGAATAATAATCGGGCTGTATTCTTCTGATTGGCCTATTGCTTTTAATTTAAAAGGACAGGAATTTGACAGGAACTTAAAAATCTTAGCCAAGAATGATTCATCATTGAAGTATATTTTTTTTAAGAGCCACTTAGCTAAAAACATTATATTTAACTTTGTTTCTTAAATTAAATAAATTACTCAGCAAAAAATTTTATGTCAAGAAAATCTTTGCCTGCCATTTCTTTAAGTCAAAGAATCAGAAAAATTCAGGTATCTGGCCTGATAAACCCAAAAACTATTTCTCCTTCGATAAAAAACACTCCAGTTCCAGGTTAAGCAATTTGTTCATTACCAGGGATACGGCCCCCATGGCCGCAGCTTTCAGCCCGAAAGTGGCCGGCAGCAACGGAACCCCCCGGGCGCTCCTGTTGAGAGCTCTGGCACTTATGGTCTTGCGAACGTTGTCGAATAATATTTCTCCGGCCTGAATGACCCCGCCACCCAGAACCACAACTTCAGGATTAAACAGGTTGATGAGAGCTGAAATGCCAAGGCCGATGTATTCTGCGGCCTGGCTGAAAATGTTCCAGGCCAGAGAATCTCCCTTCTTGGCGGCCTCGGCCACCATTTCTGCGGTCACTTTATTGATGTCTCCTCCGCACATCTCCAGCAGATTACTCTGGGCCCCTTTTTTCAACTCGTTGCGGGCTGCCCGGGCAATCCCCTGGCCTGAAGCTAAGGCTTCCAGGCAGCCGAAATTCCCGCAATCACACTGGGTATTACTGTCCTTATCAACCGTGATGTGTCCGAATTCCCCGGCCATGCCGACCGCTCCGAGCAAAGGTTGCCCATCGATGATGATGCCTGCTCCGATACCATAACCTATATTTATAAAAACAAAATTTTTATACTGCTTGCCAACTCCGTAGCAGAGCTCACCCAGGGCCATGACCCGGGTGACGTTATCAAAATAAATCGGGAGGCTAAACCTCTGGCCCAGGGTGCCAATGATATCGACATCTTGCCAGTGGAAATTCGGGGAGAACTCAACCATGTTCCGGTTCTTGTTGATCAAACCGGCCACAGCCATACCGATGCCGCACAGCCTCTTTTTCTTTTCGGCGGTTTTCTGGCTGAGCAGGTCTATGATTTCAGCGGTCTGGTCCATTATGCTGAAAAAGCCTTCTTCCAGCTTGGTCGGGCGCTTTTCTTCATGAATGATGCTGGCATTCAGGTCGGCCAGCACACCATAGATATTGGTCGTCCCCAGGTCTATGCCTATTATGTAGTTATCGGCCGCAGCCAAGCGTAGCAATTTCGGGCGCCGACCGCCGGTCGACTGGCCAATCCCGACTTCTTC
>DMVN01000219.1:5600-6209 GCA_003476685.1 Acidobacteriota bacterium
AGGTTCAGGACCTTTCTCTTGTTTACCCGGAGGATATACTTGGAGTTGCCTACAGGGATCATTTATCATTCCTTTCCTTGCCCGCTCAAGAACCAATCCTTTCCAGCCAGGAGAAGTTCTTCTTGCCAATCAGATTCATTAAGTATAACAGACTCCAATTCCTGTCAAGTATCCCGAGCTTTCTCTACTAACCCGAAACATGATGGGCATCATCTCCGCCTCTCCAGACCTTATAAAGCTCACCTCTGACCTGGCGGGTAGTGGAAATTGGGGAGGAGCCATCGCTCCTCCCCATCGCCACTTAATGTTTTGTCCTTAGAAACGGTAGAGGACAGAAAATCTGAACTGTCTGGAGCCGGAGAATCCTTTAAGCCCCAGGGAGCCCGGGGTAAAAGTACCATCAGAGGTGCCTTCCGCCACCGGCCTCCAGGTGCCAGCCGGGTTTTTGTTAACGGTCAGGGTATAAGCCCCGAGGAGGTTGAAGATATCAACGTAGAGTCCAAACCTTCCCGGACCGAGGCGAAAATCTTTCTGTAACCTGACGTCAAGGTTATCGTAGGCTTCATTCCACCTGGTTCCGGGTGTTTCCACGTTGATGGTATAGCCAAC
>DMVN01000219.1:6215-7909 GCA_003476685.1 Acidobacteriota bacterium
GAGCCGCTGATGTGCTGGAAGATGAAAGAAAACATGATCTCGTAGGGCAGGTTGAAGGTACCATAGAGTTTGATGATGGTCGGACGGCTGTAGGGCATCTCACCGTAGGCATTGACAAATTTGTTGGCGTTGGAAAAAGCTCCAAAGGAGAACGAACTCTGCCAGCTTACTGGATAATTACCCGGGTTTTTGGAAAAATTCACCGAGCCGCCCAGCTGCCAGCCATTGGACATCCGCTTGTTGAAAGCAATTTCCAGAGACCGGAATTTCCAGCTGGCCTCGGGCACGTTGGTCAGTCTATAAAACTGGTTCGGGGCATCATTGGATAAGAAGTACATGGTAACTTGCTGCTCGGGGAAAATCCCGTAGGCAGGAACAATAGTGGTGAACGGAACCCACCATTCGGGCGCCAGTTCGTGGTTATACCAGTAGCGGTTGGTCTCTTCGTCCCAGAGAACGCTTCCCAGGAGGTTGCCCCGATTTTTAATAATGTAATGAACGCTCAGCTGGAAATCCTTGATCAGTTCGTGTTCCACTCCGAAATTGAATTCGTTCACATAGGGAACTTTCAAGTCAGGGTCGATGGCCTTCAAATAAGCATCCGAAACCATGGCCAGCGGGGTATCTCCGTAGGCTTCTTCATAATCGTCAACCCCGGGCACATCCGGAATGCCGTTGTCGTTAAGATCCCACCAGTTAAAGGTATAGGACCTCCAGGTCAGGGGATGCATGGCTGAGAACGTCCCGGTCGGAAAAGGTTCTGCCTGATGGGCGAAGGAAACTTTAAGGGCAGTCTTGTGATTACCGAAAAGGTCATAGGTCAGACCGACCCTGGGCGAAATGAACAAGCCATAAGGAAAGGCATTATCCCACTTCTCGTAGGCAATTTCGTCGTAGGGATTAATACCGTAATACGGTTCAAAGTAAGTGGCGCCTATAGCCAGGGCTACCGGGTCGGAGGCAGCGCCTTTTACTCTGGCTGGAGTCCAAGCTTTGATGTGATCGAGTCTGACACCTAAATTGACTGTCAACCGGTTCAGCTTGAAAGAATCCTGAATGAAGCCACCGATCCTGGAGGTTATTCCGCTTTCAAAGCCAGAACCGGAGGTGGTGCCCATGGCCAGATATTCCAGCAGGCCATCTCCGTAAATTGGGTCGGTCACTCCGCCATTCTGAGCCCGCCAGTAATAGGGGCTGCCGTCATAATAGTACCAGAACAACGGCTGCTTCATGTAGAAGCCCCAGTCACCCCGGTTTTTCTCCCATTCCAGGCCGGCCTTGAACTCGTGTTCTCCGCCCAGGAAATTATCGACATATCTGGTCAGGGACAACACAATGTTGATCTTGGGTTTCCAGGTGTATTCTTCAGGCCCCGTATTTCCCCAGATGTAGCCGGTATAGTCATCGATGAAATGGGGTCCATCCGGATTAGCCTCGGCGGTATTGGTGCCGGTCCACTTGAAATACATGCCGCCGGCTCTCAAGTTCAGGATGGTATTGTTGTCTATAAACCAGGCAAGGGTACCGGCATAGTTGAGCCGCCGGGGTTTATTATGCTTGTTGGCTTCATCAGTCAGGTTCCAGCCGCTGTAGTAGTAAGGGACATCCTGCATGCTGTAATGGCCCATCAGGCTGCCCCTGACATTCTCTGCCAGCTGGAAGGTCAGCTTCAGGTAGCCGATATAATTGGGGAA
>DMVN01000219.1:8025-8503 GCA_003476685.1 Acidobacteriota bacterium
GTTGAGGGTAGCCAGGTCCGGTTCGGGCAGGTGAATCTGCACCAGGTCCTTGTTAGTATAATAAAATGAAAATTCGCCACTCAGCTTGTTCCCGCCTGATTTCATGACCATAATCGTCTGGCCCAGAGAGGAGCCATAATACTCGGCCGAAGAGCCCGAGGTAATCAACTCAGCTTCCTCAACCATATCCCAGGCCATACCCACATCCGTCCCGATTCCAACCGCATTCTGGTCTGAATCATTGGCCTGAATGCCATCAATCACCGCACCTGATTCGCCCCGGCCGCTTCCGTAGATGCTCATCCCGGTGGTACCGGGGGCGATGGTAAGAATCGAACTGAAGGTACGGCTCAGAGGCAACGAGGACAGGATCTCAGTGGTGACTAAGGTTGATTTTGTCGACCGCACCACATCCACAGTCGGAGATGGAGCGACCACGGTAACTTCTTCCTGAAGGCTCGAGGGATTCATCTGCAGG
>DMVN01000090.1 GCA_003476685.1 Acidobacteriota bacterium
TTAGGCTGGGCATGAAAACGGCGATTCCATGGGTTGTCGTACTCTGCTTGGCACTCCGGGCACATTCTAAAGGAACGCATCGTGGTCCTGGGGCGGTCATAAGGGATGTCCTCGATGATAGTGAAGCGAGGTCCGCAGTTGGTGCAGTTGGTAAAGGGATAGCGGTAGCGCCTTTCCCCGGGGTTATTGATTTCTCTGAGGCATTCCTGGCAGGTGGCAATGTCGGGTGAGATAAAAACAAAGGATTTTTCCGGGCCGGTGCGGTCTATTTCAAAGCCGGTCCGGCCGAGCGGAGGCACAGCCTGGTAATCTACCCCTTCAATTCGAGCCAGGGGCGGAGCTTCCGCCCGGAGCCGATTGAGGAATTCGGACAGCTCGTCCCCCTCCTTTTCCAGGTAAATTTCCACTCCCTGACCGGTATTCCTGACATACCCGGCGAAACCCAGCCGGCTGGCCAGGCGGTAGACAAAGGGCCGGAAACCGACTCCCTGGACGGTGCCGCGGACTATGAGACGGTAGGCCTGACGGGTCATGTTTTACCCTGACCTCCGGCTGTAGAGGCAGCCGCAGTAATTCTGACGGTAGAGGCCGAACTCCCGGCTGAGCCGGACACTACGGTTAAAGCCATCTTTCTTCTTGAAATCAGCTTCTACGAAACTCAGCCCGTATTTTCGGGCGGTCAGGCGGCCGATTCTGTTGAGCACGGCGGCATTTTTCCAGGGGCTGACACTCATGATGGTGGTAAAAATGGGAATCTGAAGTTCCCGGGCTTTTCTGGCCGTTCGGTCGAGCCTCCAGGCAAAACAGATATGGCAGCGCCGGCCTTTTTCCGGCTCGGCTTTGAATTTCTCAGTCAGCCGAAACCAGGTTTCAGGGTCATAGATATCTTCTATGAGCTTGAATTTGAGGTGCTCTGCCACTCTTCTCATTTCGGACAGGCGGAGCTGGTATTCTTCCTCGGGGTGAATGTTCGGGTTGTAAAACAATCCCACCACTTCGTATTCAGCCTGGAGCAAGCCCACCACGTACAGGGCATCGGGGGCGCAGCACAGATGGGCCAGAATCGGACTCTTTTGATTCATGCCACTATTTTAGTCCGGATAAAGCGGCGGGTAAAGGTTGACTGGCAGGGACCGTGGCCTGTTCTGAAAATGAGGGGGTTTTGATTTGACTGACAGGGGAAACCGGGCGTAAGCCCTTCCCATTTCATAGTTTTTCCAGCTGTTCCTGCAGCTGGCGGATCTTGTTTTCCAGAGAGTCCAGCTGGAAGTAAAGGAAGGCCAGGTCTTCCCGCTCCGGCCGCAGTCGGTACATTATGCTGCCGATAGTCTCGTGGTAGGGCTCCAGCAGTTCGTCGGTCCGGATGATGCTGGCCTGGATTTCAGCCCGGGTTTTCTCCAGTTCAGCTATTTCCTGGTCCAGTTCGGCCAGCCGGGTTTTCAGTTTCTCCTCCGATTCCGGGGAAGAAAGGAGCTGCTGTTTCTCCGCTCGTCGGCTTTCCAGTTCTTTGTAGACCCGGTGCCACTGCGCCTGGAGACTGGCGTTATTTTCTTCCAGGGCTCTTATTTCCCTGGCAATGTCCTCGATTTCGGGAAGGTCAGGCCACTGGATGGAAGTGAATTCCCCCAGACGTTTTAAGAGTTCTGCTTTCTTGTCTTGTTCTCTTTTTATGAGCACCTGAATGCGCAGGCGCGAAAAGCGGCGGCGTGGCCCGGCCAGAAAATAGCTGAGTTTCTGCCGCAGGTCTTTTTTCTGGAGGAAATTGATAAAAATCAGCAGCAGAATCAGGCTCAACAGGAGATAAAAAACCCAGAAGGGCAGCCCGGCTTTTTGCAGGTCGACGGTGGCCAGAAAGCTCAACCGGTCGGGTTCAAAACTCTCCATTACCAGATCTCCTTCCCCTTGAAAGCAGCACCCGGCCTTCCTTTTACTATATTTTCCTTTTCTTTTTCAAGCCCCCGGTTGAAAAAGCGGTCGGAATGGCCCCGGGTGTCCCGGGTCCTGTCAAATGAGGAAATTGCCCAGTTAATAAGGTAGAGGACGGCCGGCAGGTTTTCCTGGAAAATGGGCTGGATGTCTTCTTCTGCATTCCAGAATCCGCCCTGGAGCAGGTCAACAGGCGGCAGTTCTATGGTAAAGGCTGGTATCCGGTAAAAGCCGTAGGCCCAGTCGGTGAAATCGCCGTTGGTTTTGTAAAGCAAAGAGGCGGCCCGGCCGGCCTGGTAAACCCGGCCGTTAACCTGGTAAATCAGGGCGGCCATGTCTTCAGCCAGCTGCTCCAAAAGCAGTTCGTCTTCAGTCGGCTGGTCCACATAGCCCCAGGGATAAAGTATCAGCTGGGAATAACTGTGGTAGGAAATGGCTGCCGTTATCCTGCGGGTTTGAAACAGGGTCTTGATGGCCTCAGTCTCGGGCTCGGAGAAGGGTGCAGTCCCGCGGAAAACAGCCGAGTCCGGTTCCGGGCTGGAACCGAGGTCGTCATAGGCCCAGCCATAGGAATAATTTCGGTTGAGGTCCACCCCGTAGGAGCCATCCAGGTTCAGGCGGCGGTTTTTTCTCCACAGCCTGTAATTCAGAATGGAATATTCCAGTCCGTCGGGATTGACCAGCGGGACTATCCAGATTTCAGCCGCGTCTACCAGGGCTTTAACCTGGCTGTTGCGGCTGTAATTTTCCAGGAGGTGCTTCCCGATTAGCAACGGCACTTCCAATGAAATCCATTCCCTGGCGTGATGGCATCCGATAAGGGCTACCCCGGGTTCATCTTCGGCCAGGCCGGGCTGGTCGCTGATTTTCAGGGC
>DMVN01000006.1 GCA_003476685.1 Acidobacteriota bacterium
AGAAGCTGACTCCCGATGGCCTCCTGGTTACCCAGGGCGAGACTACCAGGCCCGGTCAGGAAGAACATCATTTTTTCATCAGAAACAAGCTGGCCTCGGTTTTCCGGCACGTTTATTCCTACCAGACCTACATTCCATCCTTTGATAGCTCCTGGGGTTTTCTGCTGGCAGTTAAAAACTACCTTAATCCCCTGCTGCCAGCTGAAGTCATAGACAGGTTGATTGCCGAGAGAATCCGGGGCCCGCTGAGATTCTACAATGGCCAGACCCATCTTTCCATGTTTTACCTGCCCCGGCACCTGAGAGAAAAGAGCCAAGAATAAAAGCCGGGAACGGGGCGTTGCCCGGGACTGGCTTCCCGGCCAGAATTATTCGGGAAATTTATGTGGTAAATCAGGCTATATTCTGGTAAAATTAATGAGACTGATTAAATGAATCAAGAGGACAACAACTTTCATGAAGATAAAATACCTTGACGGCCGGAGGCTTTATTTTGCCTTTTTAGCCGGCGGGAAAGCCATCATCAAAGACCTGGCCTACCTTAACCGGATTAATGTTTTCCCCGTTCCGGACGGAGATACCGGAACCAACCTGGCTTCTACCATGAAGGCCATCGCCGAACAGGCCCGACCTGCCCGGTCGGTCCGAGAATCCCTGAATTCCATCGCCGAGGCCGCTCTGACTGGAGCCAGGGGTAACTCCGGCTTGATTTTCGCCCAGTTTATCTACGGCTTGAGCAAAGAGCTCGGAAATGAAATCAGGGTTTCTACGGCCCGTTTTGGCGAGTCAGTCCGGAACGCCGTTCGCTACGCCTATAATTCCATCGCTCATCCTCAGGAAGGCACCATGCTCACCCTGATTCGGGAGTGGGCAGAAGAAGTCTACCAGAACAGGCACCGCTTTGCTGATTACCATGAATTGCTGCACCATTCACTGGAGAGGGCCAGGCATGCCCTGCAGGAAACCCCAAAAAAGCTGGCGGTGCTGAGAAAGGCCGGGGTGGTGGATGCCGGAGCCAAGGGCTTTGTTGACTTTATAGAAGGCGTGGCCCATTTCATCCGTCAGGGTAGCTTAAAAAACGTCATGAGCCGGGAATTGCTGGAGATAGAATTCCAGGAAACGCCCCACAAGGTTAAAGAAGATATTCCCTACCGCTATTGCACCGAGGCCATGCTGCTCGGCCAGAATCTCGACCTGACCCGGATTAAAGAAGTTGTGGTCCAGGCCGGAGACTCGGCCATCGTCGGCGGGTCCGAAACCAGGGCCAGGTTTCACGTTCATACCAACCACCCGGCCGAGCTGTTTTATGCCCTGAAGGACCTGGGCACTGTGGTCCAGCCCAAGGCCGAGGACATGAAGCTCCAGGCCGAAATCAGTCTGAAACCGAAGAGCCGGGTGGCCCTGGTGGTTGATTCTTCCTGCGACCTGCCGGCCGAAATACTGGAAAGAAACCAGGTGGTGGTTATACCCTTCCCCATCAACATCGGCCAGAATGTGTTCCTGGATAAACTGACCATTACTCCGGATAAGCTGTATCAGTTGATGAGGCAGGAAGAAATCCTGCCGCAGAGTGCCCAGCCCTCGCCCAAGACCATAGAAAACTGGCTGTCTTTCCTGAGCAGTCACTATGAAGCCATCCTGGTTCTGACCATCTCCAGTGGACTTTCCGGTTACCACAATCTGGTAAAAAAGGCGGCCGAAAAATTTGCTGACAAGAAGGTGCGGGTGGTTGACAGCCGTCACCTATCCGGGTCTTTCGGCCTGATTGTCGAGCGCCTGCTGCAGCACTGGTCCGAAGCCCCGGACCTGGACGAGCTGGCCTCGCTGGCCGAGGAGCTGGCCGGCAAAACAGAGCTGCTGGTGGACATCAGGACGCTGAAATACCTGGTCAGGGGCGGACGGGTCAGCCCGGCCCGGGGCCTTCTGGCTAAGCTGTTGAACATCAAGCCAATCATCACCCTGAATGAAGAGGGCAAGGCCGTGGCGGCCGGCAAGTCTTTCAGCCGGAAGCAGAATTTCAAGAAGATACTAAAAATGATACGGGAAAAACAGCAGCAACGTCCAATCCATTCTTTCTCTCTGGTCCATGTCGGCGACCCCCAGCGGGCCGAGGCTTACGCCAGGGAAATTGAAAAAATCTGCGGGAAGAAAGCCAGCTTCATTCTGGATGCCTCGCCGGTGGTCGGAGTTCACAACGGACTCGGTTCGGTCGGCATCTGCCTGTCTTACGAATAGCTTAGGTTCAGGTCTCAGCCTGAACCTGGATATAATTAAATTCAAGGAGCCAGAGGGTGGATAATATCTTCCTGGTCTCAGCCCTGATAATTTTCCTCTACCTGAACCTGGTTTTCATCCTGTCCCTGATTAAAAAAAATGCAGCTATCGTCGATGTGGCCTGGGGTCTGGGCTTTGTCCTGGTGGTGGCTTCCCATCTCGCCCGGAAAGGCCTTCTCCACCAGACTCTTGACTCCCGCCAGCTCCTGGTGGCTGTTTTGGTTATCATCTGGGGAACCAGGTTGAGCTGGCACATCTACCGCAGGAACAGAGGCAAGCCGGAAGATTACCGTTATGCTAACTGGCGGCAGAAATGGGGCCGGAGTTTCGTCCTGCGCAGCTATTTTCAAATTTTCTTGTTACAGGGATTTTTCATGTTCCTGATTCTCACCCCGTCTCTCCTGGTCCTGAGAAGCCGGTCCGGATGGCTCAACTGGCTGGAGATCCTTGGACTTCTTATCTGGCTGGCCGGCTTTTTCTTCGAAGCCGTGGCTGATTTCCAGCTGCGGCGCTTCAAGCAAAACCCGGAAAACCGGGGTCGGGTCATAACCAGCGGCCTCTGGAAGTATTCGCGCCACCCAAACTACTTCGGGGAATCTGTCATGTGGTGGGGTATTTTCCTGATAGCCCTCAAGACTCCAGGTGGCTGGCTGGGAATCATCAGCCCTTTGACCATTACCCTGCTCCTGACCATGGTCTCAGGCGTTCCCCTGCTGGAGAAAAAATACCGGGGTCAGCCAGAGTTTGAAGCCTACCGCTCAGTGACCAGCGCTTTTGTCCCCCTGCCTCCCAGGAAAAAGGCCCGGACTCAGCCTGGACTTTAACCCGGAGCCCGGCCTCACCTGCTGACAGCTAAAATTTTTTCTGAACCGGTGCTAAAAAGGAAACCGATTTTAGTTACAGGTGGACCGGGGTTCGATTAAGAATTAAAACTCGGGCGGAAACTCAACCAGCCACCGACCAATCCTCGAAGACCCTGGCCCCCCTTAAAACTGGAGGCTTAAAACTTGCTGCCAGACCATCAGCGGAAAAGCCAGCGGTAAACCCAGCTAACCACCAGCCCTCCCCAGGCCCCGAGAAATGGCCCCCAGACCACTTCCAGCAGCATCAGCCTGAAACTCCAGTCCTTCATCAGGGCGTAATTAGTCAGGCCGTAAACGGTTATGGCCAGAAGTCCCACCAGGACCCCGACCAGGACTGAGGTTTTGAGGTTGGCCGGGTCGCGCAGGAGGACCAGGAGAATCAGGCAACTCACCAGGACCAGCTGAGCCAGGAAGCCGTAGACTTTCCTGAAGACGATGCGCTCCTGTTCAACCAGGGCCAGGACTCGAAAATCTTCCTTATAGGCCCGGCCGAACAGCAGAAAATGCCAGACGGCATCAGCCAGACTGAAAAGGACCAGGGTTATGACCCAGAGCAGTATAAACTTTAGCGGTTGACTCATGATAAAGCCATCTCCCTTCCACCCTGATTATAAAATTTATCTGGACTTAAAACAAATAGCGGCTCGGTCTCCTGAATACCCGGCTCAACCACGGTCCTCTTCTGGCAGCAGAGCACCTTCCTGCTGCTATTACTGCATCCCGCTGTTTAATGTATACTGGAATAGTAGGATTTAATGGGAACTGGAGCCAGACATGCTTAAGTTTTATCAAAAGGTAATAATCCTCGGCCTGAGCCTGCTGCTGGCCTGGGCCGGCTGGAAGGGACTCAATGCCCTGTTTTACCAGGGCACAGCCTCAGCCCTCAATCAATCTGGAGAAGGAATCAGGATGAAAAAGATAAATAAATCACTGGAAGATTGGAAAAAAGAGTTGAGTCCGGAACAATTCCGGGTGCTTTTCCAGAAAGGAACCGAAACCGCCTTTACTGGAAAATACAACGATTTCTGGGAAGAAGGCGTCTACCTCTGCGCGGCCTGCGGCACTCCCCTGTTTCGCTCTGAAGACAAGTATGACCATGGCACCGGCTGGCCCAGCTTCAAGGAATCCTTTTCTGAAGCCAACCTGGAATACCACGACGACCTGTCGCTGGGAAGGCACCGGATAGAAGTCCGCTGCGCCGTCTGCGGCGGGCACCTGGGCCATCTTTTCTATGACGGCCCGGCTCCCGGCGGCAAACATTTCTGCATTAATTCGGCCGCGATGAATTTCAAGCCGGCCGAAGAAGCCCGTAAGGAACTGCCCCAGGTGGCTACCTTCGCCGCCGGTTGCTTCTGGGGAGTTGAGTACAAATTCAGCCAGCTGACGGGAGTGCTGGACACGGTGGTCGGGTACAGCGGAGGAAAAACAGTCAATCCCACCTACCGCCAGGTGCTCAGCGGAAAGACCGGGCACGCCGAGTCAGTCCAGGTGTTGTTTGACCCCCGGGTTATTTCCTATGAACAGCTGGTCAGGAAATTCTTCGAACTTCACGACCCCACCCAGTATAACCGCCAGGGACCTGACTACGGGCCGAATTACCGTTCAGCTATTTTTTATCACGACCAGCAACAGAAAAAAATCGCCGAGCAGGTCAAGGCTGAACTGCAGCAGAGCGGCCGCTATCAGAAAAAAATTGTGACTGAGATTTCGCCCTTCCGAAGCTTCTACCGGGCTGAAGACTACCACCAGAAATACTACCAGAAGAAGCTGGGGCCGATTTGCTCTAACGAATGATTTCTATCTGTTCCGGCCGGTC
>DMVN01000206.1:0-3823 GCA_003476685.1 Acidobacteriota bacterium
TGTCTTAAAAATGAAATGGGGCCAAACTTCTGAAAAACTCATAGTTAAAGAAGCTTACCCCACTCTGAAATTCGCCCTGGGGGAGAATGTCAAGCAATCCAACCGGACTCTGCTGCCCGGGCGGCCCCAGCGCTACCCGGCCACCAGGATGGGAGCCAACGCTCTAATCAGGAAGGAGTTGCTGAGAGCCAGAGACTACCTGGCCGAATGGGAAAGGTACGAAAAACTGAAAAATTCTAAGAACCCACCACCCGGGCTGCTGCCACCGCGCAAGGACCTGCGGCTGGAAACCCTGGCCGACCTGCTCCGGGGGAAGCTCTACGCCCGCTGCCATGCCTATGTGGCTACCGAGATGGTGGAATTCCTGAACCTGGCCAGGGAATTCGGGTTTAAGGTCGGAGCTTTTGAACATGCCTGGGAAGCCTACAAGATTACCGAAGAGCTGCTGGCGGCCGGAGTCGGAATTTCGGTCTTTATCGACAGCTGGGCCTATAAAATGGAGGCGGCTGAGGGCATCGCCTACAACGCCGCTTACTGCGCCAGGAGAGGAATTCTGGTGTCCATAAACTCCGATAGCTCGGAAAGAGTGCGGCGCCTGTTCAACGAAGCCGGCAAGGCGGTTAAATATGGTCTCACCCCGGACGAGGCCCTGAAAATGATTACCATTAACGCCGCCAGGCAGCTGGGGGTGGACCATCTGGTCGGCAGCATTGAAGTCGAGAAGCAGGCTGACCTGGCTCTGTTCAACGAGCATCCAATGAGCGCCTACACCCGCTGCGACCTGACCATCATTGAAGGCGAGGTCTACTTTGACCGGGAGCAGCTGCTCAAGGAAAGACCAACCGCAGCCGAGGCCAGGAAAGGAGGCAACTGATGATACCCGATACAATAAAAATCAGTAACTGGAAAAAGATTTCTATACTGGTGTTGATGATATTTCTGATAAATCTCCAGCCGGCCCGGTCACTCGGAACAGAACGGGTCAAGCAGGAAGCGGTTGCAGAGCCCCAGCCCGGGCTCCTGGCCATCGTCAATGCCCGGATTGTCCCGGTCGTCGGTGAGGAAATCCCGGCCGGAACCATCCTGGTAGAAAACGAGAAAATCAAGGCTGTAGGCCGAAACCTGGAAATTCCGACCGGAGCCAGGATAATTGAAGCCGGGGGCCTGGTCGCCTACCCGGGAATGATTGACAGCTATTCTTCGCTGGGGCTGGTAGAGATAAGCGGGGTGGCAGCCACCGTTGACAACCGGGAAACCGGGCGAATTAACCCCCAGGTCAAGGCCATTGAAGCCCTGAAATACGATTCCATGCATATTCCCATTGCCCGGGCCAACGGTATTGTGGCCGCAGTGGTAGCTCCGTCTGGCGGGTTGATAGCCGGGCAGAGTACCCTGGTCAAGCTCAACGGCTGGACCAACCGGGAAATGGTAATTAAAGAGAGCCTGGCTATGGTGGTTGAACTCCCGGGTATCAGGGGCGGACGTCGGGGTTTTATGGGTCTGGGAGGCCAGCCGGCCGCCGTCTCCACCGACAGGGCCCTGGCCGAGCTCAAAGAACTTCTGGCCAAGGCCAGGATGTATGAAAAAAGAAGAGAACAGGCCGCCAGGAACCTGCTGCTCCCGCAGCCGGAGTTTGATGAAACCAGCCATTGTCTGCTGCCTGTGGTCAAGGGAGAGCTGCCGGTCATCTTTGCTGTCCATGCTGACAGAGACATCATCCAGACCATAAAGTTTGTGCAGGAAGAAAAGATAAGGGCCATTTTCTACCAGGTGGAACAGGGCTTCAAGGTGGCCGATGAAATCAAGAAAGCCGGCATTCCCTGTATCATCGGTTCGCTCTACGACCAACCACCGGTCTGGGAAGATGGTTACGATTCTCTCTTCCTGAACCCGGTTGTACTCAACAAAGCCGGCGTGAAAATTGCCTTTTCCTCTTCCAGTCCCAGCGCGGCCAAGGACCTGCCTTACCACGCGGCCAAAGCGGCCGCTTTCGGGCTGGAGCGGAAGGAAGCTCTGAAAGCAGTAACCATCTACCCGGCAGAAATCTTTGGCCTGGACCAGATTATGGGCAGCCTGGAGCCGGGCAAGCTGGCTAACATCGTCCTGGCCGACGGCGACCTGCTGGAACTCGGAACCAGGATTGAAAAAGTTTTCATTGAAGGACGGGAAGTGGACCTCAGCAACCGCTATACCGAGTTGCTGGAGAAATTCAGGAAAAGAGAAAAGGAGAAGTGAGATGAGTCTAACCCGGCGGGAGAAAGGAATTAAGCCGAGCTGCGTTGAGCCCTTCACAAACTTCCTGTGCTTGCTGGGCCTGGTGGCGCTGCTCATCCCACTCGGGCCCCAGGTGGCTCTGGCCGGTCCTCAAAGCGGACCCCCGGCCCAGAAAAAGGCACCGGTAAAAATCAGCCGGGAAAAGAAATTCATCCTGGACTGGCTGGGGCAGAAGGAGCAGCTCGAATACTTCGGCCGGATTTCAGACCGCATCTGGTCCTACGCTGAACTGGGCCTGCAGGAATTCAAGTCCTCCCAGCTCCTGGCTGACACCCTGGAAAGGGCTGGTTTCAGGGTGGAGCGGGGATTGGCCGGCCTGCCAACCTGTTTCGTGGCCACTTATGGAGAGGGTAAACCGGTCATCGGTTTCCTGGGAGAATTTGATGCCCTGCCGATGCTGTCCCAGAAGGGGCGGGTGCCCAGGCAAGAACCGGTGGTGGAAGGGGCCCCCGGCCACGGCTGCGGGCATAATACCATGGGCACGGCGGCGGTGGCCGCGGCCATCGCCACCAAAAAGCCCATGGACAATTTCGGACTCAAAGGAACTATTAAAGTTTTCGGCTCACCGGCCGAGGAAATCCTGGCCAGCCGGCCTTACATGGTCCGGGCCGGGCTCTTCCAGGGAGTCGACGCGGTCATAGACAACCACAGCTCGAGCGATTTCGGCACGGCCTACGGAGTTTCGGGCAACGCGGTCATTTCAGTCATCTTCACCTTCAAAGGGAAAACGGCCCACAGCGCCGGGGCTCCCTGGGCCGGACGGAGTGCCCTGGATGCGGTTGAATTGATGAACGTGGCCACGAATTACCTGCGGGAGCACCTTAACCCTGCTCACCGCCTTCATTATGTCATCCTGGAAGGCGGGCAGGCTCCGAACGTCGTCCCGGACAGGGCTGCGGTCTGGTATTATGTGCGAAACACCGACGACCAGCTGGAGTCCATGTATGAACGGGTGGTCAACTGTGCTAAAGCGGCGGCCCTGGCCACCGGCACTGAACTGGCAGAAATCAGGGTCTTAAGCGCCACCCACCAATTCCATGGCAACCGGGCCCTGGCCGAACTCATCCAGAAGAATATAGAACTGGTGGGCTTGCCGGCCTGGGAGAAAGAGGAAGAAGAATTCGCCCTGGCTCTGCAGCAGGAGGTAAAGGCCAAAGAAAAAGGACTGACCAAGGAAGTCAGCCGGCTGAGTGAACCGCGTGACACTTTTATCGGCGGTGGCTCGACCGACGTGGGCGAGGTGACCCTGGTGGCGCCCACGGCCACCGTCCGCTTTCCGGTCAGTGTCCCGGGGGCCATCGGACATCACTGGTCAACAGTGGCCTCGGTCTACGGTTCGATAGCCTGGAAAGGGCTTAACGCCGGGGCCAAGGCCATGGCTCTTTCGGCCCTGGACCTGCTGACCAGACCGGCAGAGCTGAAAAAGATCAGGGCAGAATTTGAAGAATATATGAAAACTCATTCATATAAATCTTTCCTGCCGCCAGAGGCCAGCCCTCCCCTGGAGCTGAACCAGGCCCTGATGGAAAAATGGCGGAAACTCCTGGAA
>DMVN01000206.1:3896-4403 GCA_003476685.1 Acidobacteriota bacterium
CCCAGTAAGCTGACCTTAAATCCGGCTGGCAGCAGGAATTGGAGTAGTTATCCGCATTTCCCGGCCAGGCGGGTTGGGCCGGCAGCGCCAGCCCCCAATTCATAAACTCTAAGCTGAAACCGCGACTTTATCAATAAATGGGTTTCAAACCCATCACATAAAACATAAAGGCGTACTTATCGGTCAGCTCGTCAATGGCCTTGGTGATGTTGCTGGAACCGTGCCCGGAGCGGGTCTCGATGCGAATCAGAACCGGCTTCCGGCAGGCCTGTTTTTCCTGGAGGGTGGCCGCAAACTTGAAGGAATGGGCCGGCACCACCCGGTCATCATGGTCGGCCGTGGTCACCATGGTAGCCGGGTAGCAGACTCCATCCCTGAGGTTATGCAGCGGGGAATATTGGTATAGATAGCGGAACTGTTCTTCCTTATCGCTGGAGCCGTATTCTACCACCCAGCCCCAGCCGACGGTAAACTTGTGATAGCGCAGCATATCCATGACGCCAACTG
>DMVN01000180.1 GCA_003476685.1 Acidobacteriota bacterium
AAACGCACGGCCTGGTCGCAGCTGCGGAAAACCGGCAGGCCCGACTTTTCCAGGTGCTCGGCCAGGGGGTCATACCAGCGGCCGGCATCTATGTTGACTACCAGCGGTTTGTCAGTGCTCCGGAAAATTGACACCAGCCGCCCGGCCAGGCTGTTTTCAGAAAAAATGTTCTCGCGGTGCCGGTCGCCAGGCGGCAGGGTCTGGAGGGCGGCGGTCATGGGTACACAAGAAATTATGGCGCAATCAACCCGTCGGTCCTGGAGCAGGGCTTCCACACAGCCACAGAAGGTGGCGTCATCAGCCATCGGGGTGACATCCAGCGGGTTGTGCACATCCTGAAGGCGGTCAATGCCCAGCGGCTGCAGGATTTTCATAATCCTGGCCACCGTTGCCACGGAGAATTGCTCCAGCTGGAGTTCCCCGTCATCCCCTTTCAGGTTATCGGCCATGATGACCGACTCAAACCCGGCATTGGACATCAGGCCCACCCGCCGGCCAGCTATTTTTTTCCCTTGCAGCAGAATCAGGGCTTTGACCAGGTCCTCAAATTCCTCAATGGTCTCGGCCACGATGGCTCCGGCCTGCCTCAGGAGACTTCGCCCGACAGCGTAATCCCCGGCTACTGAAGCCGTGTGGCTGGCGGTGGCCTTCCGTCCTTCGGGACTGCGGCCGGACTTATAAACCACCAGCTTTTTGCCGGCCCGCACTGTTTCTCTGGCCGCCTGCAGGAAGCGCCAGCCATCACCCGGCCTGAAGCCCTCGGCATAGACAGCCACAATCCTGACTTCCGGCCGGTCTTTGAGATAGGTCAGGTAATCGCCCAGGGTCAGGTCGAGCTGGTTGCCGACTGAGATGGCATAGACCGGCTCAAAACGGTCCTGCTTGCTCATCCGGCTCAGCATGAAGGCTCCGCTCTGGCTGACAATGGCCAGTCCCGCCTGAAGCCCGCTCGGCTTGCGGAATTTATACTCAGGAATAAAGGTGCTGTCGTACTTTCCCGGAGCCGAGATAATTCCCAGGCAGTTCCCGCCGTTCACCACCGGAGCCGGCCTCCCGGCCAGTCGTCTGGTTCTTATCAGATTCCTGATGTCATCCTCAATGCTCTGGGTGCCAGATTTTTCCCCCAGGCCACCGGCTATGACGATTACCGAGCGGGCCTTCTCCAGCTCCACCAGGTCCTTCATCACTGGATAAACCATCTCCGCCCCCAGCGTCAGTATGAACAGGTCGACCGTCTCGGGCAGCTCGGCCACCGAGGGGAAACAGCGGCAGCCCTCGATGCTTTCCAGCCCTGGTTTAATCACATAAATTTTTTCTCTGGGAAAACCGTTCTGGATGACGTTGTTCAGAATTATGTGCCCCACGTTCATTTTTTCTGAAACGCCGATGATGGCCAGGCTCTTTGGTTCCAGCAGTTGCTGGAGCTGGTCCACTGGCCTCCCGCCCGCTTCCATCTTCTCCCGGGAAAAACGGCACAGACCGTCCAGGGGAATCAACCGGCCCTGCCTGATAACCAGAGGGTTGACTTCGAGTTCCTCCAGAGTGAAGGGCGAACGCCGGTCAAAAGGAGAAAAATCGCGGGCCAGTTTCTGGAAACTCCCGATGGCCTGGAGCAGGGTTTCGGGCTTGACCAGCGCCTGGCGCCCGCGGAATTTTCTGGCGATTTTCTCAAAGACAGCCACCGCTTCCAGTTCTCTTGCGGTCTGGCCGCGGTTCAGGCCTGAGGGCGGGAGAATGGCCAGGTTGTGACCTTCTCTGAGATGGGCATTCAGGAATTCCACTTCCAGGCCACCACCGCCAAAAGTGATGACCGGTCCAAAATCCCTGGAAACTCTCAGTCCGAGGAGCAGTTCTGAGCCCAGCCCGGCCTGTTCGTAAGAGACCAGCTCGGCTACCAGCACGCCCTGAATGGAGTCGGCCACCTCGGCCGCTGAAACCCGGCCCTGACCAAAAACCCGGCTGTACCTGGCCGGGATTTCAGCATACATTTTATTAACGGCCGCTTTTACTTCCCTGAGAGAGGCCCTGACTATGGCCACCCCGCCGACATCTGACTTGTGAAGAATCAGCGGAGAAACAATTTTCACCACCACCCTCTCCGTTCCCAGCTTCTTCAAGCTGGAGACAGCCAGTGGTTTGTCTTTGGACCAGAAGATATGTCGCGGAACCGGTAACCCGTAAGCTCCGAGCAACCGGTAGACTTCTGGTTCCAGCAGGAAATAGCGACCCGAACTTTCGGCTTTCTCCAGGATGGACTGGACTATTTTTGACTGGTTTTTCATACCCTTACCCCCTCTGTTTGGCCACGGGAACCACAGACGGATTTACCGGCCGCCGGCCCGGGCTGCCTGCCGCCCGAGGTCAAAGGCCCTGAGATTAGTCTGAACAATCTGCGGCCCGCGTTTTTCGAAAAGGACCTGAATGTATTTTTTAAGTGAATTTTCTTGGAGAGGCAGGAAGATGGAAGCGGCCCCTAGCATGACCATGTTCTGAGCCCGGACGCTGCCCGCTTCCCGGGCCAGTTTGTCGGAATCGACCAGCACGTGGACCGGAGCTTTTTTAATTTCCCGGAAAACTTCTTCCAGCACCGGATAATCGGAAATATTGGTGTAGGGAGCGCTGCTGGAAACTACCGCCCCGTCGGGTTTTAGATATTCAAAGTAGCGCAGGGTCTCCAGCGGCTCGACACTCAGAATCATGTCAGCCTGCCCCAGGGGAATAAGGTCGCTGTAAATGTGAGAATCAGCCAGGCGGAGGTGCGATTGAACCGCCCCTCCTCTCTGAGACATCCCGTGAACCTCGGCCTGCTTGAAAAACAGACCTTCCTCCAGGGCCGCATTATCAATAACGAAGGCGATTGACAGAATACCCTGTCCGCCGACTCCAGCCAGGATGATATCGTACTTCATCTTTAACTCCTTTTCTTCTCGCCTACAATCTGGATGCATTCTCTTCGGGCGATGATGACCGAAAGTCCGCGGTAAGCCAGCTCTTCCTTGATTATCCTGACGTTCTCCTGGTGGTTCTTGGGCAGGGGCACGATTATCCTGAGGTGATTCTGGTCAACCCCCAGCCCGGCCACTAGCCGGTCGAGGGGATCACCAGTGCCAAAGCTGGGCTGAGTACCGGTCATGGCCACCGTGCCGTTGTCCAGGATGATAACGGTCATGCCGGTGTTGGAATATACGGCATCAAGGAGCGGCGTTATCCCGGAATGGGCGAAGGTGGAATCGCCAATTACCGCTACCGAGGGGTGGATACCGGCTTCGGACCCGCCCTTAGCCATGGAGACACTGGCCCCCA
>DMVN01000157.1 GCA_003476685.1 Acidobacteriota bacterium
ATAGTCATCCTGGTAGAACACCGCTCGGAAAAGGTCCAGGAGAAAAAGGAGGCGGCCGAAAAGCTGACCGACTTTAAGGCAGCTGAGGTGGAAAAGCTCAGCCTGAAAAAGGAGGACGGCTCGGTCATCACCCTGAAAAGAAACGACCAGGGTGGCTGGCAGCTGGTAGAGCCGCTGGCAGCTGAAGCCGACGACTACGAGGCCAACAGCCTGGCCGAAAATTTCGCCAGCCTGAGAATAGAGCGGGTGGTGGAAGAACAGGCCAGCAACCTGGCCGCTTACGAGATACCCAAAAAGGAAGTTCGGCTGTGGTTAAAGGGACAGAGCGAACCGCTGGTAATTCAGGTGGGTATGGAAAATCCTCTGGATAACGCCCTCTATGCCAGGCGGGCTGACCGTTCTCAGGTAGTGCTGCTGCCTTCCTACCTAAAGTATTCCCTGGATAAGAAAGTCTTCGACCTGAGAAAAAAAGATATCCTGAAGTTTGAGACGGGCCAGGTCCAGGCGGTGGAGGTGAAATCAAAAGACAGCAACTGGAAGGTAAAACGTGAGGGCGACAGCTGGTATTTTGTTCAGCCGCTGGAAGCCCTGGCCTCCAAATACCAGATTGACAATCTCCTCGATAACCTGTCCGGCCTCAGGGCCAAGGATTTTCTGGCCGAGGAAAAAGACCAGAAGCAGCTGAAGCTCTTCGGACTGGACCAGCCAGAATTTTCGGTCAGACTGAGCCTGCCCGACAGCCAGGAACTTATTTTCTACATCAATCGCCAGGACAACAAGGTCATGGCCACCAGTTCCCTCGTCCGGAAGATAATTGAAGTGGATAGCCAGATTGCCACTGATTTGGGCAAGAAAATCGATGACCTGCGGGAGAAAAAAGTGGCCGTTTTCAATTCCTGGGAAGCTACCGGGCTCAACCTGAAAAAAGAGGGCCTGACCTTAAATGCCTTCCGGGAAAAAATCCGGGAAAAAGGCCAGGAGCTGGAAAAATGGTTTCTGGGCGGAGAAGGCGCGAAGAAAGAACCGGCCGACGAAGCCAAAATCGAGTCGCTCCTGCGAAAGCTGGAGTACCTGGAAGCTGAGGAATTCATTGACCGGCCAGCGAACCTGAAGGACTACGGCCTCGAGCCTGCGGCCCTGGAAATCCAGGTCAGGGTGGCTCCGGCTGACCGCCCCCAAAAAGAAATCCAGTTACTGGTCAGTCCGGAAAACGACCAGAAAAAGCAGGTCATCATCAAGAACCGGGACCTGCCCTATCTGTTCCGGGTGAAATCTGACTTTCTGGCGGAAATTCCGACTAAAATAGAGGACTGGAAACAACCGGCCGCGGACAGCAAAAAATAGGCAAACCTGAAAACCCCCAGTCCCGGCAGAAGGGCTTCTGGTTAGCCAGAAGAGCAGTCGACGGCTGGTCTCAGTTAGAACTGGCTGCCTTAAGGTTTCCCCTTGTCGCCGGCGGGGCGGCCGGGTTCCAGGCTGATAACGGCCAGTTGAAATAAAGAATTAAATTTGATATTTATATAGCCAATGGAAGAGTTAAAGGGTGGGACCGGTTCTAATCAGCTCCAGGTTTTTCCCACTGCCAGATTTTTTGAAGCCACGAGAGACCTGTCTCTGGCCAAGAGCAGCAACGACCTGCTGGAACGGCTGCTCAAAAAAATCGAAGATTTTTTCGCACCGGAGGTAGCCGCCTTTCTCCTGAGAGACCAGGCTTCGCACGACTTGCGGTATGCCAGGATTGTAGGCGACAAGGCCAACCAGCTGCAGGATAAAATAATCAAGCGGGGCGAGGGTATCTGCGGGCTGGCGGCCGAAACCAACCAGAACATCATCATTTCCGATTGTGCCCGCGACCCCCGCTTCAACCCAAAAGTGGACCACCTGCCGGGACTGGAAGTTTACAGCCTGATGGCCGTGCCCCTGCGGCAGGAAAAAAAGGTTTTCGGACTGGTAGCCCTGTTCAACAAGAAGAACGGGCGGCAGTTCAACCTGGATGATTTCAAGCTGCTACTCAGCCTGATGACCATAAGCGAGCTGCTGTTGGAGAGAACGATTCTGCTCAAGCACATCAACGAACTGGAAGAATTCGACCCCCTGACTGAAGCTTATAACACCAGGGCCTTCGTCAACTATTTCCAGCGGGAAGTGGCCCGCTGCGAGCGCTACGGCATAGACCTGTCGCTGCTCAGGGTTGATGTCGATTACTACGAAAAAATCATCCAGACCTTCGGCCAGGAGGCCGGGGAAAGAGTGGTCAGCAACCTGTCCTTTATCCTGAGAAAGACCACCCGCCGGGTGGACCTGGTGGCCAGAATCGGTGAATACGAATTCATAATCATGCTGCCCAACACCAACCGGGTCGGAGCCCTGAAGCTCCGGGAAAGGATTATGAAAATCCTGGAGAGCCAGAACCTGCGGGCCACCGGCATTCCCTACACCGTGACCATTGAAGTCTATTCAGAGAGCGGCCAGACCGTATCGGCCCTGTCCAAGGTGTCGGAAATCAGCGCCTGCCTGAACCAGGTCAACCGGAAGCAGATGAGGAGAAAATATCCCAGCCCCGGAGAAGAACTGGAAGAAAATATACTGACTGCCCTGTTCTCCGGGCCCAAATGACCATAAAGGGCCGGGACTGACCGCACCGGCCCCGGTTTAGGGCCAGAAAGAAAGATGGAAGTTGTTTTTCAATTTGCGCCCTACGGCCAGGAATTTGAACCCCGGCCGGCCACGCTCGTCCTGGATGTCGGCCTGAAAACTGTTCCCGGGGTAATTGACCATCATCAGCCGGAAGCCGAAGCCGAATGTGCCGCTTCGCTGGTGGTCAAGCACCCGGAACTGGTGCTGACTCACCTGGCCGAACCTGAAGACAGGATTACCCTCATCACCCACCGGCTGCCGGATTTTGACGCCGTCAGCGCCATCTTCCTCAGCTTGAAACTCCTGGAACTGAGGAAGGTGGATGCGGCTATGAGGAAAATTGCCGAATACGCCCGGATGGTGGATTCGGCCACCATTCCCAAGAACGTGGAGCTCAGCGCCACACCCTACGGTTTGCTCCGGGCTCTGTTCGTCAACATCCAGAAGCCGGAAGAGGAAGCCAACCTGGAACGGGTGCAGGAAGGTTTAAGGATGCTGAGACTGCTCTACGAGCAGGCCAGCCTGGGGCGGGACATTGTGGCCAACCGCCCCATATTTCAGGGCATTGACCGCTACCAGAAGGCCACGCACCGGGTGGAAGACGATTACTTCAGCTACCTGGAAGACCTGGAAAAGGCCGAGCTCATCCAGCTTTATCTTCCCCGGAGCCAGGGTGGCCAGGGCCTGGAGCTGGTGGACGGAATGGCAGTGCAAAATCCGAAAAGCTTCCTGCTCAAGGAATGGGCTCGCCGGGACGTTTTCAATTCCCCGCTGGGCCGGGGTTTTTCCTTCCTGCTGACCAACCTGGGCCAGCGGCGGTTCATCATCGGAGTCGACCCTGAAGCCGGGGTCAACCTGCGGGGTCTGGGCCGTCTGCTCAACCGCCTGGAAAAGGCAAAAAGAGAAAAACTGGGGCGCCCGACCGGCGAGCGCTGGTATGAGGGCAACTGTCCTTTCTTTGATTATCGCATCGTAGATTCCCCCCAGGATGGGCCGGCTCTTAACCACCAGGAAATACTGGAGGCGGTCTTTGACTACAGCCGCCGTATTAAGTCCGGGGAAGTTGGGCCGGAGTATGTATAGAAGAGAGAAGAGCCGAGCCTTTCGGTCCGGTCAAAGGAGTCCGGCCGCCTGGTGTTTCCGGTAGATTTCTTCGGCCAGGTTGTCCACCAGCTTCAGGGCCGCCTGGTCCGGGTCGCCCTTAACCTGAACCGGGTTCAGGAATTCCAAGCGGACGCTGTCCAGCATGGCCTTTAATTGTTCCAGGGCCCGGGATTTCCAGCCGTAGGAACCGACAAAACCGGCCTGCAGAGCCTTCGGCCGGAGGGCGTTAACCAGAAAAACGACCTCAGCCGCCAGGGGATGCAGTCCGGTCAAGACCGTGGGTGAAGCCACGATGATGGTGGCAGCATCCACCAGGCTCATGGCCAGTTGGCCGGTGTCGGTTACCGGCAGGTTGAAAGGCTGGACCTGGATATTCCGCTCGGCCAGAGCTTTAACCAGCCGGTCAACCAGTTTATGGGTTGACCCGTGCATGGTCACGTGGGCTATGACTACCAGGTTCTCGGGTTTATCGGCAATCCATTTCTTGTAAGCTTCGATGATAAACTGCGGCCGGGTATAGATAGGACCGTGACTGGGAGCTATGTAAGCTAAGGGCAGGTCTTCCACCCTGTTCAGGTTTTTCTGGATTATTTTTCGGAAGGGCATCATGATTTCAGCGAAATAGC
>DMVN01000013.1 GCA_003476685.1 Acidobacteriota bacterium
AAAAAGAAGAAAAGCCCGGGAGTGTGCTTTACAGATTCTGTTCCAGCTGGAGTTCACGAACGATGACCTGTCGCCGGTCCTGAAGGATTACTGGGCCCGGCAGGACGTCCCGGCCGAGACCAGGGAATACAGCGAGTGGCTGGTCCGGGGAATCTGCGAGCACCGGGCTGAAATCGACCGGGCCATCCAGCAGGCTTCACGCCACTGGCGGCTGGAGCGGATGGCCACGGGGGACCGCAATATTCTGCGGATTGCCGTTTTTGAGATGCTCTACGAGAAAAATCTGGCCCCGTCAATCATCATGGACGAGGCCATAGAAATCGCCAAGAAATATTCCGGGCAGGAAGCGGCCAATTTTGTCAACGGCATACTGGACGGGGTTAACCGCCGGCTCCAGAACCCGCCTCCCCCGGACAAGAGCTGAGTCAGTCGAGACTGCTGCCAGCCGAGAGGTGTTAGATGAGACAAGAACAGGACAGAAAGGACAGGGAACTGAAACTGGTCCAGGAAGAATTGAGCGACCAGGAACTCATCCGTCTGGATAAATGGAAAAAGCTAAGGGAAAAAGGCCTGGAGGTTTTTCCCCATAAAGCCGAGGTCAGCCACTCGGTGTTTGAGGTGGTGCGGGACTTTTCTCCGCTGACCAAGGAAGAACTGGAGGCCAAGAGCTACCAGGTCAAGGTTCCGGGCCGGATTATGACTATCCGGAAAATGGGCCGGGCCACTTTTTTCCACATCGCCGATTGTCGCGACCGACTCCAGGTTTACCTCCGGGAAGACCTGGTCGGCCGGGAAAATTATGAACTTTTCGACCTGTTTGACATCGGCGATGTCCTGCTCATCGAAGGCCGCCTGTTCCGGACGAGGACCGGGGAGCTGACCGTCCTGGCTGAGAAGTTCAGCTTTCTGGCCAAGTCGTTTCATCCGCTCCCGGAAAAATGGCACGGGCTCCAGGACGTTGAGCTGCGCTACCGCAAAAGGTACCTGGACCTGATCATGAACCCGGAGTCCAGCCAGACCTTCAGGATCAGGAGTCAGATAGTCAGCGGCCTGAGAAAATTTTTCGAGGACCGGGGTTTCATCGAGGTGGAAACGCCGATGATGCAGGTTATCCCGGGTGGAGCGCTGGCCAGACCTTTCAAAACCTTCCACAATGCCCTCGGAATAGACCTGTACCTGCGCATCGCTCCCGAACTCTACCTGAAGCGGCTGGTGGTCGGCGGGCTGGAGAAGGTTTATGAAATTAACCGCAGTTTCCGCAACGAGGGTGTGGACTCCCAGCACAACCCGGAGTTCACCATGCTGGAGTTCTACCAGGCCTACATCGATTACCACCAGCTGATGGACCTGACCGAAGAACTTTTCGTCTACCTGGCCCGGGAAATTCATGGCCAGGAAGAATTTCCCTATGGAGAAGAGACTATTTCCTTTAAGAGGCCCTGGAAAAGGTTGAAGTACCTGGAGGCCATCAAGCAGTACAGCGGCCTGGCCCCGTCCCGGCTGGCTGACCCTGCTGGCCTGATGGAGGTAGCCGCCGGCCTGACGCCCGACAAGAAACCGACCACCTGCGCCCGGGCCCTGGATGTGATTTTTGATAAGCTGGTCAAGGACAAGATTGTTCAGCCGACTTTTATCATCAACCCGCCCCGGGAAATATCGCCCCTGGCCAAGGCTGACCCGGCTAACCCCGAAGAAGCCTGCCGGTTTGAGCTGATAATAGCCGGCATGGAAATCGCCAATGCTTTTTCCGAGCTGACCGACCCCTTCGAGCAGCGGCAGCGGTTTGAGGAGCAGGCAGCCATGCGCCAGACGGGTGATGAAGAGTCGCATCTGGTGGACCTGGATTACGTCGAGGCTCTGGAATACGGTCTGCCACCCACCGGAGGCGAGGGCATCGGCATTGACCGTCTGACCATGATTCTGGCCAACAAGAAATCGATCCGGGAAGTGATTCTCTTTCCGCTGCTGAAACCGCGTTGAGGACAGGGTTGCAGGTGAACCGGAAATGAGTTTTGAATTATTCCTGGCCCGCCGCTATCTGACCGCCAGGCGGAAGCAGGCCTTTATCTCTGTGATCACATCTGTCTCCATACTGGGGGTGACCATCGGAGTCATGGCCCTGGTAATCGCCCTGTCCCTCATCACCGGGTTCCAGGAAGATGTCCAGGCCAAGATTCTGGGAGCCACCTCTCACCTGATGGTCTCTGACCTTTCGGGGGAGGGGCTGAGAAATTATCGGGAGCTGGCGGCTGAAATTGGCCGGATACCGGAAGTAGAAGCGGTTACTCCGGTTATTTATAACACCGTTCTGGTGCTCGGCCCGGCCCGCACTGCCGGAGCCCTGTTGAAAGGGCTGGATTTTGAGGAAGAAACCAGGGTGGCCGGCTGGCTGCAACACCTGCTGGCCGGCAAGCTGCCGGCGCCCGAGTCCCAGGAAGAAATCATCCTGGGTAAGGACCTGGCCGCCAGCCTGGGAGTGACCGTGGGAGACCCGGTCAACATCCTGATTCCATCCGGGCGGTTAACTCCGGTCGGACTGCTGCCCCGGACCAGGACCTTCAGGGTGAGCGGGCTTTTTGATTCAGGCCTGTATGAATTTGATTCTTCCACCGCTGTGGTCTCTCTCCACCTGGCCCAGAAGCTCTTCAACCTGCCGGCCAGGGTTTCCTACCTCCAGGTCAGGATCAAGGATATTTTTCAGGCGGAAAAAGTGGCCGAAAAAATTTACCGGCTGACCAGCCCCGGAATCTACATTACCACCTGGATGGAACTCAACCGCTCGCTCTTTTCGGCCCTGAAGCTGGAAAAAACCCTGCTTTTCCTGACCATCACCCTGATCGTGGTGGTGGCAGCCCTGAACATCATTGCCAGTCTGGTTCTGATGGTCATGGAAAAAACCAGGGATATCGGGGTGCTGATGGCCATGGGAGCCACCGCCCGCAACATCAGGAAAATCTTTTTTCTCCAGGGAGCCATCATCGGAGTGGTGGGGACCAGCCTGGGCCTGGTACTGGGCCTGGTCTGGTGCTGGCTGGCCAATACCTTCAAGCTGATTAAGGTCCCGGTAGATATTTACCAGATTTCCTACGTGCCGTTTCACGCCAAGCCCCTGGACCTGGCCCTGATCGTCCTGGTTACCCTGACCATAACCTTCATTTCAACCGTGTTCCCGTCGCGCCGGGCGGCCAGGATTGACCCGGTTCAGGCGCTGAAATATGAATAGCGGGACCAGAGAAGATGAATAAAATGCTGATGGAAAATGACCAGGTAATAGTCAGAACGGAAAACCTGGGGAAAGCCTACCCCCTGCCTGATAACCAGTGGCTGCGAGTTTTTGAGGGCCTCGATTTTGAACTGCGGGCCGGCGAGCTGGTAGCGGTGATGGGCGTTTCCGGCGTGGGCAAGACCACTTTTCTGAACATAATCGGTGGACTGGACAGGCCCACTGAAGGTCGGGTCTTCCTGCGGGGCGAGGACCTGTGGGAAAAAAGTCCGGAGGAAATCGCCCTGTTACGGAACAGGTTTATTGGTTTTGTGTTTCAGTTTTACCATCTCCTGCCCGAATTCTCAGCCCTGGAAAACGTGGCCATTCCTCTGTTAATTGCCGGCCGCAGCCGGGAAGAGGCCCTGGACAGAGCGGCCCGGGCCCTGGAGGAAGTTGGTATGAGCGCCAGGGCAGGAGCCCGGCCGGCCCAGCTCTCCGGGGGCGAGCAGCAGCGGGTAGCCGTGGCCAGGGCGCTGGTAACAGGTCCGGGCCTGTTGCTGGCCGATGAGCCCACCGGCAACCTCGACTGGAAAACCGGCGAGCGCATCCTCCAGCTGATAATAGAACTGCACCGGAGGAAGGGCTTATCATCCATCCTCGTTACCCACAACGAGAGAATTGCCCGGTTCTGCCATAAGGCCTATGTTCTGGAGGCCGGCCGGATGAAACTTTTTGAGGGCCTGGCAGGTTAATAGTGGTGTGAGGCCGGCAACTTTCGCTCAACCAGTCCCGGGCCGACCCGATTCTTTGAAAAATGGCCGCTAATATGGTATAAAGTTATGTCAATGAGAAGACTTAGCCTGGTTATATTTATATTACTAATTTTTGCTACCGCATCCCTGTCTGCCCAGGAGATTATCGAGAAAATCGAAGTCATCGGCAACGACCGCATTTCTCAGGATACCATCATCTACTACCTGTCGTCGCGGGAAGGTGATTTCTACAACGAAGCCCTGCTGAAAAAAGATTTCAAGGTTCTCTGGTCAACCGGCTTTTTCTCCAACCTGCGCATTGAGGAACAGGACGGAACCAGGGGCAAAATCATCAGGATTTTCGTTGAGGAAAACCCGGTTATCAAGAACGTGGTCTTCCGGGCTGGCAAGAAAGTAAAAGAAAGCGATATCGTTAACAAACTCAAAGAAAAAGACGAGTACATAGCCGCCCATTCCCATTACAACCCCTACCGGGTGCAGAAGGCCAAGAAAACCATTAAAGAGCTGCTGGAGGATAAGGGTCTGCAGGCCGCCCGTATTGAGGCCGAACTGGTGACCAGAGCCAACAACGAGGTGGACCTGGTGTTCCGGATTGATGAGGGGGCCAGGCTGCGGGTGGGGGAAGTGGTCTTCGTTGGCCGGACCAAGATTCCCGATAGCTTCCTGGTCGAAGCCATGAAGGACAACCGGCAGCACAGCCTGATCAACTGGATCGCCAACAAGGACGTCTTCAAGAAGAACAAGCTGGAAGACAACCTGGCCGAAATCAAGAAGAAACTGCAGGAATTCGGTTACATGGAAGCCACGGTGGGCGAACCCCGTTTTGAGGAGATTACCCGAAAGAATGTGCTTTTTAGCAAGCAGAAGATGATGCGGATTATCATCCCGGTCGAGCCCGGTCATGTTTACCGCACCGGCGATATTAAGATAGAAGGCAACAAGTTTTTCACCACCAGGTACCTGCAGACGCTGGTCAAGCTGCAGCCCGGTGAGATCTACAGTTCTAAGAAGCGAGAAAAGACGGTCGAGTCTATGGGCGAGAGTTACCGCAATTTTGCTTTCCTTTATGCCCAGATTATCCCGGTGGAAAACCTGGACCCCAGGAACAAGGTGGTCAACGTCACCTTCAACATCCAGGAAGGGGAGGTAGCTTTCCTGAGGCGGCTGGAGTTCAAGGGTAATACCTTCACCAAGGATAAGGTGCTGCGGCGGGAGTTCCTGCTGCGGGAAGGTGACCGCTTCAGCCTGGCCGTTTTCAAGGATAGCCTGCTGCGCCTTAAACAGCTGGGCCTGGTGGACGTGGAGAAAGAGCCGGACATCAAGCCCGACCCGGAAAAGCCATCCCAGATTGATGTTAACCTGAATGTTAAAGAACTGCAGCGCAACAATATTCAATTCACAGCCGGCTACAGCGGCTACGAGGGCACCTTCATAGCCTTCAGTTATTCTACCGTTAATTTCCTGGGAACCGGAGAAACTCTGGACCTGACCCTGCAGCATGGCAAGAGAGTCAAGAATTATAGCTTTGGCATGAGCCAGCCCTATATTTTTGATAAGCCCATGACCCTCGGCTTCAACGTTTTTGACCGCAAAATCACCATCCCCTATCTTTATAACCAGTTTGCCAAGGGCATCAGGTTGATGTTCGGTACCCGGGTCTATGGCTACTGGAGGTTTAACCTGAATTACAGCTTCCAGAAGCAGATCATGGAAATCCCCAGTTACGAAGATGAACAGGGTCAGCAATATTATTACAATCCTTATTTTTATCCAGGCAAATATTTCGTCAGCGCCCTGGAACCAATCCTGTACCGCTCGACCATAGACAGCCCGCTGACCCCCAGCCGCGGTACCATGTACAACCTTGCCTTCCGCTATGCCGGCAGCTTCCTGGGAGGAGATGTTCACCTTTACCGACCGAGGCTGGAATTTGCCCGCTATCAACCCCTGTTTTCGAACCATGTTCTGGGCCTTCATGTTGAGTATCAGTTCATCAAGCCCATCGGCAACCATGAGGTGCCCTACTGGGAAAGGTTCTTCCTGGGCGGCGAACAGTCCATCCGCGGTTATGAATATTTCACCGTCGGTCCCCGTGATGAAAAGAATATCCTCATCGGCGGGGTGAAATCGCTGGTGTTTAACCTGGAATACATAGTCCCGCTGGGCGGGCCGCTTTACGGCATCCTGTTCTATGATGCCGGCAACACCCTGCTCCAGTCGGAAAAGTTCAGCCCGAAGAACATGTTTACCTCGGCCGGCCTGGAAGTCAGGGTGTTCGTGCCGGCTCTGCGGGTGCCCTTCCGGCTGATCTTCGCTTACAATAACCGAAAGATTTACCTCGACGATTCCAATTTCGCTTTCCGCTTCGCGGTGGGCACCACCTTCTGAGGGGGCGGAACATCTTTATATTTTGACAAGAAAAGTGTAAAATTAAGAACCATTATTTTTAGGAGGATAGGAAATGCACAGAAGACTGACAACAGTTTTTCTCCTGGTGGCGATGTTGATTACCTGTAGCCTGCTGGCCCGGGCCCAGCAAACCGTCAAAATCGGCCTGATCAATTCCCAGGAAATCCTGGAAAAATCAGCCGAGGGCAAGAAAGCCATTGCCCAGCTGGAAGAAAGAAACCGGAAGACCCAGCAGGACCTGGCCAAACTGGATGACCAGATCCGACAGCTGGAAAGCCGACTCAGCACCCAGCAGCTGACCATGACCCAGGAAGCCATCCTGTCCCTGAGCGTTGACCTCGACCGTAAAAGAACTGAAAGACAGAGAATGGCCGAGGATGCCCAGAAGGACATGCAGGAACTGACCCAGAGGCTGTACATGCGCATCCAGAGTGAAGTCATGCCCATCATCAATAAACTCGGGCAGGAAAAAGGACTGGACCTGATTCTGGACCTCAGAGAAAGCGGTGTGCTTTATTTTTCTCCGGCGGTGGACCTGACCCAGGAAGTCATCAAGAGGTACGATGCCAGCAAAGCCCCGGCCAAGTAAAGACGGCCGGTTTCAACGGACATGAAAGCCGAACAGATTGAGAAGTGGTTACCGCATCGGTACCCATTTCTCCTGGTAGATAGAGTTCTGGAATTGAACCCGGGCCAAAGCATCCTGGCCCTGAAAAACGTAACCTATAATGAGCCTTTCTTCACCGGGCATTTTCCCGGTTTGAAACTGATGCCCGGGGTTCTGATCATAGAAGCTCTGGCTCAGGCCGGCGGCATTCTGCTCTACCACACTCTCCCGGACCCTGAATCTGTGGTCATGGTCCTCAGCAAGGTGGAAGAGGCTAAGTTCAGGAAGCCCGTCGTCCCGGGAGACCAGTTAAGATTGTCCGTACAGCTCCTGCGACAAAAAGCCGGATTCTATTATTTTTCCGCCCAGGCCCTGGTCGAAGGGGAAGTGGTGGCTGAAGGCCGGCTGACGGCCGGATTGATGAAAGCCAGCAAACCGGATGAGGGCCAATAACCCTCATCCGGTTTTTCTTTAAGCTGAAAACCCGCTTGCCTGGCTGAAACCAGCCTGTTATTTCAGGGTAAAGAGGGAATCGTCCAGTCCGGTGTTATAAACTATTTCGCTAAAGGTCATCCTGACGGTTTCCACCCCGCCCTGGTAGACGGTCATAGAAAAAGCTGCCATGGTGTTGTCCACCTTCCGGTAATCGCCAAACACCACCTCGGTTTCAACTTCTCCTCCGCTCGAGCTGAGGCCCTTGCTGCGGCTCTTGTAGGGCAGGTAGGTGTTGCCGTCAAGGTAGAGGGTGACGAGATCACCTTCTGGGAATTTCTGTTCCAGAACGTGGCAGGTCTTTCCGTCAATTTCTTCCCGGCCCTTGTAAGTATAGGTGATACCATATTTTTCGGGGTTGAGGGTGGCATCGTTGCCCAGAGCCTGTTTTTTCATCTGCTGGGCCTGGTCTGGCGGTAGCTCAATCACTTCTCCCGTCTGGGGATTGGTCATCATGGCTTTCTGCCCATCATAGACCTGGACCATGCTCATGCCCATAATTTCCATCTCCATCCGGTACTTATTTGGTTCCTTCTGGTATATGGTCATAGGAGCCGTCATGCCGTACTGGATGATTTCGATGGTGCCGCTAATCCTGGTATCCCGGATTCCGGCCAGGGTTTCCCGGCCACCCAGAGCCTTGATCATTTTTTCCAGGATATCCTTGTCCGTCTGGGCCAGCCCGGGCAGTGTCAGAACGACCAACGAGAGACAGGCCAGTAATATGGCCAGAGTTTTCTTCATTTTCATTTTTTCCTCCATTTCTCCTTAATTATATTAGAATCATAAGAGAAATAACAGAAAAAGTTTGGCCGGACCGCGGGGGGTTAAAAATTCTCAGAAAAATCACCCCTGGAGAGGATTGTCAGGGCCAGCTTTTGTTTCTATCTTAATCTCAGAATAAGGCGTAAGACTATGATCTGGGATAATCAGGAAGACAGGTATAAACTTATATTCAATATAGTACCCAACCCGGCTGTTCTGCTTGACCTTGACAATAACATTGAAGCCATCAACGACAGCTGCCTGGAATACTTTCAGAATCAGATGCCGCGGGAAATCATCTACGGCGACCGGGTTCCCGTGGCCAGGCTTTTCCCCTGGCTGGAGCAGGCTCTAACTTCGCTGATTTCTGGAAATTCCAGGGAGTTGACCTTCGAACGGGCCGTTGATTGTTTCCGCGGACGAATCATATTCCAGGTCAGACTAAAAAAAATTCTCGACCCCTTCGATATTCACCGCGGTACCCTGGTCCTGATGAACGATATCACCACCATCGTCGAGGCCGAAGAAAAGGTGAAAAGGGCCAGGGATTTCTACCTGACCCTGTTTGAAGAATTCCCGGCCATGATCTGGAGGTCCGGGACCGATGGCCAGTTCAACTACTTCAACCGGGCCTGGCTGGCCTTTACCGGTCGGACGGCAGAGGATGAGATAGGCCTGGGCTGGACCCAGAACCTACCGGAGTCGGACCGCAAGCGATTTTTCATCGTCTATGAACCGGCCCTGCAGAACAGGAAACCCTTTGAGGTAGAATTCAGGATGCGAAGGTTTGATGGCCAGTACCGCTGGCTGCTGGCGGTCGGACGACCTTTCAACGGGCTG
>DMVN01000213.1 GCA_003476685.1 Acidobacteriota bacterium
ATCGGCATCCCTGATGGTGAGGTAGGGCAGGTCGAATTTTTCCAGCAGCAGCCTGGTCCAGCCCTCTTCCATATTCCCGCCGTAATAGCGCTGGTAAAGACCGACTCGCAGGCGGCGTACTTTATGGAGACCTTCGGAGGGAAGCGAAGTGAGGGGGAGGAAATCGACCCCGGTCTTTTCGGCGATTGATTGTAGAGTGCGCTCCGGGGCTTCGGTCACGATGAAGTCTCCGGCCTGGAGCTCGCCTGTATTTTTATCGGACCGAAAGACCTGGATTTTGCCATCGAGGAGCAGGCTCACCGCCCGGAAGGAATCATTCAGGCGGCCGTCCAGGCGATAGCCAGCCGGACCGGCCCGGACCTGGCCGGTCGGTTTCATCAGAGCGCTGATGATTTCCAGGTTGGCTTCCGGCAGTTCATCCAGCGGGTCAACCCGGACACCCATAAATTCAGCCATGGTATGAGTGGCCAGGTCATAAGGCCGGAAAGGTCGGCCGTCTCTGGAACGGGTCCAGGAGTTATCCGGATAAAGGGTGCGGCCCAGCAGGTTTCTGATGAGACCACTTTTGGGCTGAGCCAGGGAAATCAAGAAGGAACCGGCCGGGTAGATTACGCCCCCAGCTTTGAGCTCGGTGAGGGCGCGGTGAATTTCCAGACCGCTCTGAAGCAGGGTGTTGATCATCTTGATGGTCGTCAGCCGGTCAGGCTGTTCGGCCGGGATGATGAAAGCCCTGGGTTTTTCTGTTGCCCCGCGTTCTGTCTGCCGGAGAGCTTTTAAGTAGGCATTGTAGAGAAGTGTTTCCCGATGCCTGGCGGCCAGGTCCAGCACTGCCCAGGCCGAGATTTTTTGTTGCTCCACTATGTCGCGCAGCCGCCACCAGCCGCCTTCCCAGGGATGCGGGAAGCTGCTCTGGGCTTCGTAAGCCGGGAACTGGAGCGATTCGGCCCGTAGCTGGTCGGGGTGGATGAATATGGGTGTGGCCAGCCGGGCGCTGGCTGATTCGGTCAGCATCCCGACTATATTGTGGAAGGGGGTTATCCAGTGCCAGCCAAAATGTCCCCAGCCGGGAAACATGGCGTCATTGATAATTCCCGTCAGACCGGCTTCCTCCAGCCGGTAAGCCATATGGCTGCCGAACCAGGATAGCTCGCGCCACAGCAGCGGGTCGGCATGGGGACGGATGGGGTCGCAGTAGGGTGGCACGTACAGACGCGGTCCGTAGCTTCCCATGTGGTGGTGGTCAACATAGGCCTGGGGCTTCCATTCCTGGTAAAGGACCCGGGCGGCATAGATTGATTCCTGCAGGTTTAGGAAGTCGCCGTCGCGATTGTTATCATGGCCAGCATATTTATGGTAGAGGTAAGGCAAGGGAGCTCCCTCGTACTCCGTACCCAGGGTCTGGTTGTACCAGTCGGTGACCATTATCTGGCCGTCGGGGTTAAAACTGGGTATCAGCAGGAAAACGACGTTATCCAGGATTTGCCTGGTTTCCCCGTCGTTTCGGCTAAGAAGGTCGTAGGCCAGTTCCGGAGCCATCTGGGTGCCGCCAATTTCATCGGCGTGGAGACTNNCAAATGATGGCCTTGCCCTGGCTGATGAGTTCCGGTATTTCGGCTGCCGGAACCTGCCTCGGGTCGCTTATCTTCTGGTTGATTTCCTTGATTCTTTCCAGGTTGGCCAGGTTGTCGGGCGAAGAGATGATAACCAGAAGAAAGGGCTGACCCATGGTCGTCGGACCCAGGTTGACCACCCTGAGCCTGGGACTTTCTTTTTCCAGCAGGGCAAAATAGTCCACGATTTTATCCCAGCGGGCAATTTTTCTATCGGCTCCGAGCTGGAAACCGAAGAACGATTCGGGCGGGGTGATTTTTTCTTCAGCCGGAGCTCGAGTAGAAAAAGCTGGTGAAACGGCTAATAGCGATAATAGGATAACCAGAAAGACGGGAAGAAAAAGGTTTTTGTCCTGAGGTTGTTTTCTCTTTGAATATGCCTGTTTTGAAGTCATCCTAATCCTCCTGATGCTTTCTATTATCATTTTTCCGGCTTCCGCTGCCAATGATTTTTTCTGGAAGTAAGCAGCAGGGTAATAGTCAGGCGATAAAAAATCAGTACCTCCCGCTCCAGAAAGTAATCGGCTGCTGGGTCAGTAATGGAATTCTCAGAGGTGCAGCCAGCAAGGTTGATGGCGGAAAGTGAACGGCTTTTTATTCAAGGGTGAGAAATTGTTGTTTCAACAAAGCTAAGCCGGATTTCTGCCTTCCGGGCCTGGGTTTCATCAAAACCTAGAATTAACTTTTATTCCGATCCGGACCTCTGGACCTTGCTTATCACCCGAAGGCTGGCCGGTCAGCAACCGGTCAGGCTTCTTCCACCATCTTCAGGCCGAGCAGACTGCTGACCACTTCCAGCTTCCTCTTCAGGTCGCCGTAAACCGTTACCCGGTGCCAGCCGAAGCGGTCCCATTCGCCCAGGAGTTTGTTAATATTGCCGATGGGCTCGGCTGCCAGCTTCGTCCGGCAGGCTTTATCCTCTTCCACGTTGCCCGTGGTCAGGGCCTGGTGCAGGACGATTTCTCCGGTTTCCGAATTGAGTTCGAAGGAAGTGACGATTTCCCCGGCCGGCAGCAGAGATTGAATGGCTGCCCCTTTGCGGTCCTCCGAGTGGTTTCTGATGCGGAAAGGATTGGCCGGTCCCTTCGGGCCGAAGACTCTGGTCGGGGCCACGCAGTGAGCATAGATGATTTTATTCTGAGAAGTATCTATGACCGGGTCGGATATATAACCGGGCCGCCCGACCAGGTAACCGGCCAGGAGCATCATGGTGGTCGAGGGCAGGTCGCCTTCGCAGGCCCCGACCCGCCCGTCATCGTTCAGCTGGCAGAAACCGAGGCAAGGATAGGCCGGCAACTTCCCGGTGTAGAAAAGGTTTAAACAGTCTACAGTTACGGCTTGAGCTTTATGAGTTTGCATCAGGTCCAGCAGGGCCAGGTACATGAGGCCTGATTTTTTGATTTCTTCTTCCGAGGGTTCAACCACCCTTTCGGCCTGGCTAATCCAGGTCCTGGCCCACTTCTCGCCCAGGGCCCGGTTGGCTTTCCGGTAGGCCTGGTTG
>DMVN01000216.1 GCA_003476685.1 Acidobacteriota bacterium
CTGGAAGAAGCCGCGAAAATTGCCTTTTCCCTGGAACAGTCCGGGCTTCAGGCCATAGAAATCAGCGGTGGCATGAATGAAGCCGGACTGGGGTCTGTCTGGCCCGGTTTGAGAACTGAAGGAGATGAGGGCTATTTTGTTCCGCTGGCCGCTTCCATCAAGAAAATTTTGAAAATCCCGGTCATCGGCCTGGGTGGCATCCGGACCTGCCGGGTGGCAGAAAAACTGGTGGCCAGTGGCCAGGTTGATTTAATCTCTATGAGTCGCCCTTTTATCAACCATCCCGGACTGGTTAAAGATTTCAGGGCCGGGAGCCTGGAAAAATCGCCCTGCCTTTCCTGCAACAAGTGCTTCAACCCCAGGGGTATCCGCTGCGCACAAAATATATAACGGGGCCGGCTGAGACTAAAAACGATCAAAATAGCCCGCCTCAGGACGAGGAAATATTTTTTTTAATTTATTTGAATTTTTGTCCGGAATTTTATAAAAATAACCCTTACTGAGCCCATGGCTGAGCCTGATATTATTTTAAGCCTTTTTAACAGAATCCGGAGCCGCTTTCCGGCCTTCTCCCTGGAGAGCGGAGGACGCCCGCGTCTTTACCTGAACAGTGGCGCCGGAAGCCTGATGGTTGACAGCTGCCTGAAGGAGATCACTTCTTATTCTGCCTCTCTTAATCCTATGCCAGGACAGATAACCCCGGCTGAAAAGCAGACCTTCGAGTTCCAGCAACAGGTCAGGCAGCTGGTGGCCGATTTTATAGGAGCCTCAGGACCGCAGGAGATTTCTTTTCATTTCTCAACCACGGCCGCTCTTTTCAACCTGGCTTTTGCCCTCCGGGGCCAATTCAGACCGGGTAAGAATCTGGTGGTAACCGATATGGACCATTTTGCCAATATCTCGCCCTGGGAAAACCTGGGCCAGGCCCAGGGTGCAGAAATCAGGCGGGTCCGGCTCACCCCAGAACTGATGCTGGACAGGGCTGACCTGCTGAACAAACTGGATAAAGATACTGTGCTGGTAGCCCTGACTGGAGCTTCCAACGTCCTGGGAACAATCCTGCCTTTGACCGACCTGATCTCAGACATCAAGCAAAAATCAGAGGCCCTGGTGGTGGTCGACGCTGTTCATCTGGCTCCTCATGCCCCCCTTGATGTCAGAGAATTCGGCTGCGATTTTCTGGCCTTCTCCGGCTATAAAATATTCGGTCCAATGCTCGGGCTGCTCTACAGCCGACAGGAAACCAGAGACCGGTTATCTCCATACCGGGTTGAAACCAACCAGGAGGCTTTGCCCAATTGCTGGGAACAGGGCATGCTGCCCAATCCGAATCTGGCCGGCCTCAAAGGAGCCTTAGATTACCTGCTGGAACTGGGACGGACGGTGCATCCCCGGGAGTCTTCAGCCCCACCCCGCAAAATCTTTCGCCTGGCCCTGGAAGCCATAAAAAAATATGAGCAGGACCTGAGCCTCTATTTCCTGGAGAGATGGAAAAAGCTCCAATCTCCTCGCTTAAGATTTTACGGAATTGAGAATACGGCCCGGGTGTCATCCCGAACACCGACCTTTGCCCTGGAAGTGATCGGATTAACTCCAGCCGAGCTGAAAAAGTTGCTCTGGGAAAGAGGCGGCATAATCATTGCCGACGGCAACCATTATTCGGCGGTCGTGGTCAGGCACTTAAAGAAAAACGCCCTCAACCGGGTTAGCCTGGCCCATTATGACGGCCCCGATTCCATTGACCTGTTCTTTGATTCCCTGGAAAATATTTTATCTCATTGAATAAAACGTCATCATAAGGAGTAAGAAATGGCTAAATTCGAAGGAGTGAAATGGGCTCCCGGTCAGATGAGGTATTTCCTCTACGATAAAAGTTTTGAAATGTTTGAAGCCGAGGCCAAGACTTATGCTGCTACCCGGTCCACTTACTACGCCAGCTTCCTGTGTTTTGAAGGCATCCGCTACTTCTGTCGAAAAAACGAAAAGGGCAAGCTGGAACTGGTTTTCGTCAACTGGGACCAGAACCTGGAACGGTTCCGCCGGAGCATGGCTTTCAACCTGAGCCGGGAACAACAACCAATCCTGCCGACCAAAGAAGAACTGGAAGAGCTGTTCATCAGAAAATTCTTTTCCCATCCGGCTCTCAGGCCTTATCTGGAAGAAATGGCTGAGAAGGGAGTTCAGGGCTACTTACGACCATTCACCCTGGATGAAGAGCATTCGATGGGGGTTACCTTTCCCAACTTCCCGGCCATCAGAGCCGTTACCTGCATGTACAATCAGTACCTGGGCGAGCCCTTTGTCGGTGTGGTCATCCCCCATCTGGTGAGAGCTCTGGGGGTTAACGGCACCGGCTGCCTGAAACTGGGCATCAATTACCTGATGAGCATTAAAGCCATTGACGAGGCCCGGGCTCTGGTGCCGGAAGCGGCCTCGGTTCTTTTCCTGGATGATAAAACTTACCTGCCCATTGAGCAGAGGGAAATCAGCGAGTGGGATTCTTCCTGCTGCCTTTTTGCCCTGGCCGACGGCACTGTCATCAAGATTCCCGAAAGCAACCTCATTCTGCCTTCCATCACCATCAAGGGGATGGTGGTCATTCTGAAGAACATGGGAATTAAGGTAGAAGAACGACCCTTCACCTACGGCGAACTGCTGGAAAGAGTCAGGAAGAACGAACTGGTTACCGTGGCCAGCATCGGCACAGCCGGCATCCTCAACCGCTGCGAAAAACTGGTGCTGGTGGATGCTGCCCTGAAAATAATCGGACAGCATTTACCGGACAAGGACCATCCGCTTTACCAGAAGCTGAGAGAAGTCCGGGAATACTACTGGAATGTCTACCGGGGCCTGGCTCCGGCTCTACCCGGTCTGAAAGTCTTCCGCTACCAAATTGATTGATGGAAAAATAAATTGCCCCTGCTGGCAGCCGCCACCGGCCAGGCTGGTGTGACGGGCACTTGTCCCAGGGCCTTTACTCAGACTGGAATATAAAAAAGGAAGGAAAGTTCATGCTCAAGCAACATCCCCGGGCTCTCAGCTATATCTTCTTCACCGAGATGTGGGAAAGGATTGGCTTTTATACATTAATGGCCATCCTGGTGCTCTACATGGACCGGGTTCTGGGCTGGTCGGATTCCCGCAAGGGTGACTGGTACGGGCTGTTCCTCGGGCTTTGCTATTTTTTCCCGCTGGTGGGTGGCTGGCTGGGAGACAGGGTTTTTGGCCGTTTGAAAACAGTCCGGGCCGGAGCAGTCCTGATGGCTCTGGGGTATGTCGGACTGGCCCTATCCTCTGCTTCCCAGACCATTACTTTTAGCCTTGGACTGCTGCTGGTGGCCATAGGCACGGGCATCTTTAAGGTTAACATGTCAGTCCTGGTCGGCAACATCTACCAGGACCGCCCCCAGCTCAGGGACGCCGGTTTCAATATTTATTACATGGGAGTAAATCTTGGAGCCATGGTTGCTCCGTTGATTGCCACCCTCAACAATGCCGTCTTTAACAGCTACCACCTGTCTTTCTGGGTCGCGGCCGTCGGTCTGGTCCTGGCCCTGCTCATCTTTCAAGCAGGTCGGTCCCGGCTGCTTTCGGCCGACGACCTCAGACAAAAAAATTCCGGCCAGAAAAAAACTGACGGTCAGCTGACCCCGGCCTCTGCCGCTGAGCGGGAGAGACTCCTACCAGCCGGGACCGCTCAGCCGGCTGCGGATATCTCAGGTCGGATTCTAGCTCTCATCATTCTTTTCGCCATTGTCATCCTGTTCTGGATAGCTTTTTACCAGAACGGCTTTGCTCTGACTCTGTTTGCCGCCCGCTCTACTGTTCTCAAGAGCTGGCTGCGGCCGGAAACCTACCAGTTTTTTGAGCCGTTCTTCATCCTGGTCTTGACCCCGGTCTTATTGCTGCTCCTGGACCGGCTGCGCCGGAGGGGAAAAGAACCTTCGACCCCCCGGAAAATTTTCCTGGGGATGATTTTTATGACCGCAGCCATGTTCATCATGGTGGTAGCCTGCCTTAAGGGCGGGAACCAGGATCAGAATATCATGTCGCCGCTGTGGTTGATAAGCACCTATTTCGTGGTGACCATAGCTGAAATTCTTATCTCTCCTATGGGCTTATCCTATGTGTCCAAAGTGGCTCCGGCCACCATCAGCGGGCTGATGATGGGGGGCTGGTACCTGGCCATTTCCTTCGGCAGTTACGGCAGCGGGCTGCTGGGAAAATTCTACAGCCGGTTGGCCCACCATCAGTTTTTCCTTCTTTTGGCTGCCCTGCTGGCCCTGGCTGCTCTGCTGGTTGGTTTATCCATCAAGAAGCTGGAACGTTATTCTTAATGAGTGATAGATAATAATGAGTGATAGATAATAAAAGGAGAAGTCAGCATGTCCATGACTGAAACCCTGATTAAAGAAAAAACAGAGCAGGCCGTCAGGATTTTGCGGGAAATGGGCCTGGATTGCTGGATAACCTTTACCCGCGAAAGTGAAATCTGCGGCGACCCCAGTCTCGTTTTCTTGGCCCCTGGCCATGTCACCTGGCATTCAGCTTTCATCATCAGTTCCAGCGGAAGGAAAAGAGCCATCGTTGGCCTGTATGATAAAAAAGCCATAGAAGAGGTCGGAGCCTATGAGTCAGTCGAAGGTTATGTCACCGGCCTCAAGGAGCCATTGCAGAAATTTCTGACTGAACTGCAACCGCAGACCATCGCCATTAATTTTTCTAAAACCAGTGAAATCTGCGACGGCCTGACCCACGGTCTGTACCTGACGCTGGTTGATATACTGCAGGAAATCGGCCTGGAAAATAGACTGGTCTCGGCCGAGCGGCTGGTCTCCGCCCTCCGGGAAAGAAAATCACCGGTGGAGGTTCAGGCCATTAAAAAGGCCATTGCCCTGACCCAGGAGATTTTTGACCTGGTGGCGGGTTTTATCGCCCCTGGCAGAAGCGAGAAACAGATCGCCGCCTTCATGCTGGAAGAGGTCCGACGGCGTGGCCTGCAGACCGCCTGGGGACAGAGCACCTGCCCGGCGGTCTTTACCGGCCCGGACACCGCCCAGGCTCATTACTCCCCCACTGACCGGCAGGCTGAACCAGGCCATATCCTGAACATGGATTTCGGGCTGCGGGTTGACGGTTACTGTTCTGACCTGCAGAGAACTTTTTACCTGCTGCGGGAAGATGAAACCCAGGCCCCGCCCGAAGTCAGACAGGGTTTTGAGACGATAGTCAGAGCTATCGAAGAAGCCAGGCGGACCATGAAGCCGGGGGTTAAGGGTGTAGAAATTGATGCGGTTGCCAGAAGGATTATAAAGGAAGCCGGGTATGAAGAATTTCCCCACGCCCTCGGGCACCAGGTGGGGCGTTTTGCCCATGACGGCACCGCCCTGCTCGGACCGGCCTGGGAAAAATACGCCGATAAACCGTTTCGCCTTCTGGAACCAGGCATGGTTTTTACGCTGGAACCAAGGTTGACCGTCCCGGGACGCGGAGTGGTAACCATAGAAGAAATGGTCCTGGTAACCGAAACCGGAGCTGAATTCTTAAGCCGGCCACAGACGAAATTGATTCTGATTGGTTAAATTCAGGCTAAACGTTCAAACCGGGTAAAATTCAGCTGGCTCCGATAATTAAGGTCCTGGCTAATCAGCTGCAAATGGTTCTTCCAGAGAAACAGCTTCCATTCCGCCCATGATTCTGGCTCCTTCGGCCGTGACCACCATGCAATCTTCTATCCGTAAGCCGAATTCACCCGGCAGATAAATTCCCGGTTCGTTGGAGAAAGTCATTCCAGCTTCAATCCGGAGTTTATTACCCTGCACCAGATAAGGATACTCATGCCCTTCCAGCCCGATGCCATGGCCCAGACGATGACTGAAATATTTATAGCCAGGGCCAAAGCCGGCTTCTTCTATCACCTTCCTGGCCGCCCGGTCAACTTCTTCACAGGTCGTTCCCGGCCGACAGACCTTCAAGGCCGCCAGCTGGGCCTTTCTGACGACTTCCCAGATTCTTTTATGCTGGTCTGAAGCCCGGCCGAAAACCAGGGTCCTGGTCACATCGGAGCTGTAACCTTCCACCCGGCAGCCGCCGTCAACCAGGATGACATCGCCCTCTTCCAGGTTCTTTCTTTTCCTCGAACCATGAGGGAAGGAAGAAGCTGGCCCGAAAGACGGACCGCCAGACCCGCTCACTCCATACCTGGCATGAGCGTCCCGGATAAAGGTGGCCAGTTCCTCCTGAGTCATTCCGGCCCTGAGCCGGCCAAAGGCTTCCCGGTAGGCCAGCTTGGTAATCCTGTTAGCCGCTTCCAGACAGGCAATTTCCTGGTCTGATTTAACACCCCGACAACCGTCTGAGACCGGGCTGCCGTCCAGGAGTTCCAGCCAGGGGACATCCTTTTTCAATCCGTAAACAATAAAAGCCCTGGTGGAAGGTTCCAGTCCAAGCTTCTTCAGCCGGGCATAATCCCGGACCGTTTGCCCGATCAGTTCATAGGGGCTCTCGTTTTCTTCCCAGGTCCTGATTTCCTGGCTGGCTGGTATAATTTCCCGGGCCCGGTCAAGTTCGAAAGCCGAACAAACCCAGACCGGTTCCCGGTCCGGGAATAACAATAGCCCAAAAGTCCTCTCGCTACGCCACCAGTTAACACCGCTAAAGTACTGCAGGCTGGGACCGGGTTCGACAAACAATCCACCCAGCCGCTGGTCGGAAATCAGGCGAAAGGCCTTCTGGCATCTTTTCTGGTAATCCTCAGGACCAAAGGGTTTGATGGCTGCCAGCCATTGCCTCAACCTGTCGTCTTCAATCTTTTCAAGGGCCTTCTGGCCAGAAGCCAGAGACCTGGCCATAGTCCCGGTGCTTAACAGGGCCAGGCCACCGATTTTCAGGAAATTTCTTCTTTCGACCACGCCGGAACCTCCAAGTAATCAGTTAAAGCCATTCATACTCCATCGGGCCGCAGCTGGTCAAGAGAATTTTGCTAGCGGGATAAATTTGGACTATAATCCAAGTCTTCCATTTCTTTCCGGCAGTCTGAAGATGAAGGATTCAGAAACAGGCTACAACCTGCGCCGCCAGGCCCTGAACTTCATAGTTCTCATGGGACTGGTCAGTCTCTTTAGCGACATGACTTATGAAGGAGCCAGGAGCCTGACCGGCCCCTACCTGGGTTTACTGGGAGCCTCGGCCTTTGTGGTCGGCCTGGTGGCCGGGCTGGGCGAGTTTATCGGCTACGGCTTGCGCCTGGCGACCGGGCTGCTGGCTGACCGCACCAGAAATTATTGGCTGTTAACCTTTCTCGGCTATGGACTGAATCTGCTGGCCGTACCGCTTCTGGCCCTGGCCGGG
>DMVN01000250.1 GCA_003476685.1 Acidobacteriota bacterium
TGGAAATGTTTGTCGGCGTTGGCGCTTCCCGTGTGCGGGATCTTTTTACCCAGGGCAAGAAAAATGCTCCCTGTATTATTTTTATTGATGAAATTGATGCCGTGGGACGACACAGGGGCGCGGGCTTGGGAGGCGGCCATGACGAACGGGAACAAACTCTCAACCAGCTGCTGGTGGAAATGGACGGCTTTGATTCTAACGAAGGCATCATCGTCATCGCCGCCACCAACCGTCCCGACATCCTGGACATGGCTTTACTGCGCCCCGGGCGTTTCGACCGGCGGATAGTGGTGCCCATGCCCGATGTCAGGGGGCGGGAAGAAATCCTGAGTGTTCATGTGCGCCGGGTGCCGCTGGCCGAAGACGTCGACCTCAAGGTCATCGCCCGTTCCACCCCGGGTTTCTCCGGCGCCGACCTGGCCAACCTGATCAACGAAGCTGCCCTGCTGGCAGCCCGGAAAGGGCAGGACAGCGTCACCATGAAGGACCTGGAAGAGGCCAAGGACAAGGTGTTGATGGGAGTGGAACGCCGCAGCATGATCATCAGCGACGAGGACAAGCGCAACACTGCCTTCCATGAAGCCGGTCACGCCCTGGTGGCTGCCCTGATTCCGGAAGCCGACCCGATTCACAAAGTTACAATCATCCCCCGGGGTCTGGCCCTGGGTTTGACCCAGCAGCTGCCTCTGTCCGACCGTTATACCTATACCAAGGATTATCTCGAAGCCCAGCTGGCCGTGCTCATGGCCGGCCGGGTGACGGAAGAAATGATTCTGGGGAAAATCACCACCGGGGCCGCCAACGACCTGGAAAAGGCCACCGAAATCGCCAGAAAAATGGTCTGCCAGTGGGGTATGTCGGAACTCGGCCCGTTGTCCTTTGGAGAAAGGGACGACCTGATTTTCCTGGGGCGGGAACTGGCCACCCACAAGAACTTCAGCGAGCACACGGCTGAACTCATCGACGCCGAAGTCAAAAAGATAATCAGCCGCTGTTACCAGCGGGCCAAAGAGCTGATTGAAAACAATCGGGACAGGCTACTGCGAATCGCCGAGGCTCTGCTGGAAAAGGAAATTCTGTCCTCAGACGAAATCAACGAGCTGATCAACGGGCAGCTGAAAGCCGGAAAAGATGGTGGTGCGGAATTAACCCCGGACGAATTGGTTTTGAACAAAACATCAGAATAATAACTGAATAAATCGGGAGAGATGCCCCTGGCCGAGAGCAAACCGGGAAACAAGTCATATCCTTTCCGGCAGTATATTCTCGATATCCGGAGCCAAAAAATAACGATTGGACCGGAGCCCTGGCTGGCCGGAATCATCAACGTCACCCCCGATTCTTTCTCAGACGGCGGGCAATATTTTGAACTCGACCGGGCCGTGGAGAGAGCCTTGCGCCTGGTGGAGCAGGGAGCTCGGATAATCGATATTGGCGGCGAGAGCAGCCGCCCCGGTTCGAAAGGAATCTCGGCCGAGGAAGAACTGGCCCGGGTTATCCCTGTTATAAAAAAGCTAAGACCGCAAACTGCGGCTTTAATTTCCATTGACACCAGGAAAAGCCTGGTGGCCAGAGCTGCCCTGGACGAGGGAGCCGACCTCATAAACGATATCAGCGCCCTGGGCCACGACCCGGAAATGGCGACGGTGGCAGCCGCGGCCGGCGTCCCGGTTATTCTGATGCATATGCTGGGCAGCCCGGAAACCATGCAGCTTAACCCCCGCTATGATGACCTGCTGGGGGAGATCCGGGCCTTCTTCCAGGAGCGAATAAACCGGGCCGAGGCCGCCGGGATTGCTCCCGACCGCCTGGTTCTGGACCCGGGCATTGGTTTCGGCAAGACCCTGGAACACAACCTGACTCTGATTAACCGGCTGGATTATTTTTTGGACCTGGGAAAACCGCTCATGGTCGGGCCTTCCAGGAAATCTTTTATCGGATTCATCCTGGAAGCCCCGGTTGACCAGCGGCTGGAAGGAACCCTGGCCGCGGCCATCATCAGCTGGCTGCGGGGGGCGGCCATCATCCGGGTGCACGACGTGCTGGAAACAAAAAGGGCTTTACAGGTGGTTCAATCTATAGTAAAGGAAGAGAGGGTGGTTGTTTAAGATGCTGGAAAACCTGCTCATCATCTTCAGGCATATGCAGTTCACCGATATCCTTGATATCCTGCTGCTGGCCTTCATACTCTATTCCATCTTTGTCCTGATCAAAGACACCCGGGCTTACCAGGTAACCTGGGGCATTCTCCTGGTGCTGTTTTTCTTCCTGCTAACCCAGTGGGCCCGGCTGTACGTTTCCAACCGGATTATCAAATCCTTCATCAACTATCTGATTATTGCCATCATTGTTCTGTTCCAATCAGAACTGCGGCGCTTTTTTGCGGCCATCGGCTCCAGGACTTTCCGGCGCCCGCTCAAAATTTACTCCCTCAAGGAAAAGCTGGATGATATTCTGCTGGCCGTGGATTACATGTCGCGGAAAAAAATCGGAGCCCTGATTGCCATTGAAAAAGAAATAGACCTTTCACCCCATGCCGAGCGGGGCACCCCGGTGGAGGCCCTGGTCTCCAAGGACCTGCTGGTCAGCCTCTTTTTCCCAAAATCTCCCCTTCATGATGGAGCAGTCATCATCCGCGGCAACAGAATCATAGCTGCGGCCTGTCTTCTGCCGCTGCCCCAGACTCATACCCTGGGCGATAACTTTGCCACCAGGACCAGGCATCTGGCGGCCCTGGGCCTGGCCCAGCAAACCGATGCTGCGGTCATCGTGGTCTCCGAGCAAACCGGGGAAGTCTCCCTGGCGGCCCGGGGCCAGATCGAAAAGGTGTCGGGCAAAGAGGTCTTAAAATCCAGGTTAAACGAGCATCTGAACATTAAGTGAAGGTCATGATAAAAGACTTCCTGATACGAAACTGGCAACTGAAGGTGCTGGCGCTGCTGCTGGCCCTGGTTCTGTGGATTATCCTGATACCAGAAGAAAAGACTTTTGCCGAGAAGAACCTGAGCCTCAACCTGGAACTGGTCAACATCCCGCCTGAGGTCGAAGTCCTGGAACCGCCCGATACCACTCTCAACCTGAAAATCAGGGCCAGGAAAAGAATTATCAATCAATTGAGACCGGAAGACTTCTCGGCCCGTCTCGACATGAGCCGGGCCAGTATCTACCAGCAGGAATACCTGATCGATGCCAGCATGATCAAGGCGCCCTCCGGCGTGGAAATCGTCAGTTTCAGCCCGGCCTACGTTCACATCAAGCTGGAAAGAACCAAGAGAATGGAGATGGAAGTGGTCCCGACCATCATCGGCCGGCCACCCGAAGGTTACCGCCTGGAAAAGGTTGAGGTAACGCCGACCCGGGTGATGGTGGCCGGGCCGGAGAGCAAAATCCGCCCCCGGGATAAAGTCATAACCAGTCCCATCGATGCCTCTACTCTGACCGCCAGCGTTGTCCTGG
>DMVN01000203.1 GCA_003476685.1 Acidobacteriota bacterium
AACCGGTTGAAATTAGCCATTTATGGCCTGGAAAACCGGGCCTATGACTTAAATTTCCAGGCAGCCCGGATTGCCCGGAGCGTTTGCCCTGATGGTTGTTATGTGGGTGGAAGTATCGGTCCTACCGGCAAATTTCTTCAGCCCGTGGGTGACCTGGCTGAAGATCAGATGGCGGAAGCCTTTCGTCCGCAGATAGAAGGGCTGGCCGCTGGCGGAGTGGATTTCCTGCTGATAGAAACCCAGTATGACCTGAAAGAAGCGCTAATAGCCCTGAGGGTGGCCAGGGAAATCAGTTCGCTTCCGGGCCTGGTCTCCATGACTTTCCAGCTCACCCGCCGCGGATATTTCACCATCATGGGCCTAAGTCCTGAAGCCTTCGTTAAAGCCATGGAAGAAGAGCAGGTAGTGGCCTGCGGGGCCAACTGCACCCTGAACTCAGAACAGATGATAGGGCTGATAAAAATTATGCGCTCCCTGACCGCAAGGCCGCTCCTTGCCCAGGCCAACGCCGGACAGCCCCAGCTCGGGCCCGATGGCTCAACCTTCTACAATCAGGGCCCGGTAGAGTATGCCAGTTACATTCCGGAATTAATAAGAGCTGGGGCCAGGATTATCGGCGGTTGTTGCGGCACCACTCCAGAATATATTAAAAAAATGGCTGAAATAATTTCTGCTTCAGCCGATAATATCTTGAAAGGATAGGCGGATGAAACAGGAAACAAACGATCATCTTCAACTTCTTAACCAGGCCATTATTCAGGGTCGGGTGGACGAAGCCGGTCCCCTGGCTGAAAAGGCTCTGGCTTCCGGGCGGCCGCCGCTTGAAATCATAGAAAAGTCCTGCCTCCCGGCCATCGAGGAAGTCGGGCGGTTGTGGGAAGCCGGCGAATATTTTCTGCCAGAACTTATTGCCGGGGCTGAAGCCATGAAAGCGGCCATGGCCGTCCTGCAGGCAGCCCTTAAATCTGCGGGTCAGACCATGGCCTCGGCCGGGCGGGTGGTTATCGGCACGGTTGAGGGAGATATTCACGATATCGGCAAGAACCTGGTAGCCTCAATGCTGAGGGCGGCCAGTTTTGAAGTGATCGACCTGGGAGCTGACGTTAAAATTGAGAAGTTCGTGGAAACGGCGGTTGAGGAGAAAGCCGACCTGATTGCCCTGTCGGCCCTGCTGACCACGACCATGCTCAACCAGAAAAAGGTTATAGAAATGCTGAAAAGCCGCGGGCTCAGGGACCGGTTCAAGGTGATGGTGGGCGGGGCCCCGGTCACTGAAAAATATGCCCGGGAAATCGGGGCCGACGGCTACGGCGAAAGTGCGGTTCAGGCGGTAGCTGTCGCCCGCAGCCTGGTCCAGGTGAGGAGGTGACCATGGCCGAAGCACTCAGACCTCAGTTAAGAATCTTGACCCAGCCGGCTATTGAACAGATCATCGAGGAAGCTTTTGAACTCCTGGAAAAGGTTGGTCTGTTCGTGGAAAATGAGTCCGCCCTGGGACTGCTGGCCGGGGCCGGCGAGAAAATTGACCCGAAGCGCAGCCGGGTCTTTATATCGCGGAAGCTGGTGGAAAAAGCCCTCAAAAGCTGCCCCGCTGAAATCAGGCTTTATGACCTGGAGGGTACCCAGGAATACCTGGTGGGAAAGGATGAAATCCATTTTGACCCGGGCTCAGCTGCCATCAAGCTCCTGGACCCGGAGAGGCTGGTGGAGCGTGAACCGCGGACAGATGACCTGGTCCGGCTTTACCAGCTGGTAGAAACCCTGGAAAACCTGGATTTTCAGAGCACGGCCCTGGTCAGCGCCGATGTCCCGAAGGAAATGGCCGACATCTACCGCCTCTACCTGGGCTTTCTTTTTAGCCGCAAGCCTTTTGTCACCGGTATCTTCCGGGTGGAAAGCCTGAAGCCCATGCTGGATTTGCTGGTGGCCATCCGCGGAGATGAAAAATCCCTGGCCGAAAAACCTCTGGCCATTTTTGATGCCTGCCCTTCCCCACCCCTTAAATGGAGCCGGCTGACGGCCGAGAGCCTGGTTCAATGCAGCCGCCTGGGCGTGCCCTCGGAACTAATTCCCATGGGCCTGACCGGAGCCACTTCCCCGGTCACCCTGGCCGGAACGCTGGTGCAGCAGGTGGCCGAGAGTTTCGGCGGGCTGGTCATTTGCCAGCTGGCGCGGCCGGGAGCACCGGTCATCTTTGGCGGTTCACCTGCCAGTTTTGATATGAGGAAAGGGACCACACCGATGGGCGCGGTGGAGACCATGATGATCAACTGCGCCTTCGCCCAGATTGCCAAGCACCTCATNNGATTCCAAGCTGGTGGATGCCCAGGCCGGGCTGGAAACAGCCCTGGGGGCTAGCCTGGCCGGTCTGGCCGGAATCAACGTCATTTCCGGGGCCGGTATGCTGGACTTTGAAAGCACCCAGAGCCTGGAAAAACTGGTCATCGACAACGATATCTGCGGCCAGGTGTTGAGACTGGTCCGGGGAGTGGCTCTGAGGGAAAAGCCTCTGGCCCTGCACCTGTTCCAGGAAGTCGGGGACGATTTCAATTTCCTGGCGCTGCCCCACACCAGGAAATGGTACCGCCAGGAACATCATTTCTCTTCTATTCTCGACCGCGATGTCTATGATACCTGGGCGGCCC
>DMVN01000014.1 GCA_003476685.1 Acidobacteriota bacterium
AAATAGGCCTGGCCCAGGGCCACCATCTCCTCGGCTCCCAGCGGGAATTGTCCCCCCAGTTGACGCACCGCCTCGAAAAAGCTATCCAGCCGGGGATGGAGACGAAAGAGTTCGGCCAGAGACCTTTCCATGTTCAGGACTTCCGCTGGAGCAGGCAGAAATCAGCTTTTCTTTCTGTGCTTTTCCAGGACACTCAGCAGCAGGTCAAAATTGACCGGTTTTTGAAAGACCCCGTTAAAACCGAGTTCATCCAGACCGATAGTCCTGGCCGTGGCCTCGCCGATGGTGCTTAACAGGAAGACTGGAAGTTCGGGGCGCTCTTTCTTGATAACCCCAGCCACTTTGGCTCCGGCATCAATGTCTTCCATCATCATGTCACAGAGGACAAGTTCCGGGCCCACCTGCCGGAAAAGCTCCAGCCCTTCCTTACCGCTGAGAGCGGTGTAAACTTCATAACCGCTAGCTTCCAGTATGGCTTTGACCGAAAGGCAGATGGCCGGGTCGTCATCTATCACCAGGATTTTGGTTTTATCTGACATCGATTCCTCCTGAAATTATTAGCTATATTTATAACATACCACCTGAATTTTATAAAGTAGCCTGGATGGCAAACTCTGCTGGCCGCCTGCTGGGCAGCGGTCGGAATGTTTATTCTTTCCCCAGAACCTGAAAATTACCAGGTCAGCTTTTCTATTCTTTAATCTCTGGCCGGTTCCATTGCCTGATACCCGAGCCACCAGGGTGGTCTTTTTCTCCAGTTTCTTTTTCTCCCGGGCTGGAAATCTGACCTGCCTGAAAGCCGAGGCCTTTCGCCCAACAAAGAAATCTAATCTGGTCCTGAATTAGAGTGAAGGCTGGAAGACCCGAACCAGGCGGAAGCAGCGCTCATAAAAAAGCGCAAATGATTATCAAGGGAATACACTAACAAAATAACATTCAAGGAGTCGCCAGAAGCTTTATTCCTACTAATTTAGTAGGAAATCTGGCGAAACCGAACCCATTTCCCGACATAGAAATCAGAAGCTAACAGGGGAAGAATGGATAGAAAAAATGGCGGGGCCGACGAGACTCGAACTCGCGACCTCCGGCGTGACAGGCCGGCGTTCTAACCAGCTGAACTACGACCCCGCCCGGGGTGTCTAAATTATAGACAAACGATATTGAAGTTGCAAGAGATAGCCGGAGTTGAAGGCCGCGGTTTGGGCCATCGGTTCTGACCGGCTGGAGATTTCTGCCCTTAAACTCGGTCAAACGACATCTTTTCCAGGGCGGCGATTCGTTCTTCAACCGGTGGATGGGTACTGAAAAGCTTATTCATTTTCCCACCAACGTTTTTCAGGGGGTTGACGATATAAAGATGGGCCGTGGCTTTGTTGGCCACTTCCAGGGGTTCCGGGTCGGCCGCAATCTTACGCAGGGCCGAGGCCAGTCCGGCCGGGTACCGGGTCAGCATGGCTCCGCTGGCATCAGCCAGGAATTCCCGGCGCCTGGAAATGGCTAACTGCAGAAGCTGGGCAATAAGGGGAGACAGAATAGCCAGAACCAGAGCTACAACGAGCAGAATGGCCCCAGCCTGCCCACCATCTTTTCCCTGGCGACTTCTTCTCCGGCCGCCTCCCCACCAGAAACTGCGCAGCAACCAGTCGCTGAGCAGGGCCACTATCCCTACCATAACCACAGCTACAGTTTGCAGGAGCACGTCATAGTTCTTGATGTGCGACATTTCGTGAGCTACCACTCCCTCCAGTTCCAGGCGATTCATTTTTTGCAACAGGCCGGTGGTCACACAGATGACTGCATTCCTGGGGTTGCGCCCGGTGGCAAAAGCGTTGGGTGCAGTATCCTCAATCACATAGCAGCGGGGAGTGGGGATTCCTGCAGCTATGGCCAGGCCTTCGACCGTATGGTAGAGATAGGGGAATTCTTCCCTGGTTACCGGTCGGGCCCGGCTGATGGTTAGGACAATTTTATCACTATAATAATATCCGCTGACGGCCATGGTCAGAGAAACCAGAAGCGCCAGGATAAAACCGCCCTTTCCCCAGCCGGTGATTTCTTCAAAAAGCCAGACCAGGAGAAAAATGAAGGCCACAAAAAACAGGACCAGCAAAGCCGACTTGAATTTGTTGCTGGTTATCTGTTCATACATGGTTGCCCCGTCTTGATTCGGGCTGGATCAATTCTAGTCGGAGAGCTTTCAGAAGGAAACCTTAACCGGGCCCCGGGCTTCGGGTTCTTCTATCTCAAAATAATCTCTCTCCTTGAAGCCGAACATCTTGGCAATCAGGTTGGAGGGAAAGACCTGCTGTTTCATGTTGAACTTCATGACCGTGTCGTTGTAAAACTGCCGGGCATAGGCGATTTTGCTCTCGGTTCCGGCCAGCTCTTCCTGCAGCATCAGGAAATTCTGGTTGGCCTTCAGCTCGGGATAATTTTCCACCACGGCAAAAAGAGACTTCAGGGCGCCAGTCAGCATGCTCTCGGCCTGTCCCTGCTCCTTGATGGTCTGGGCGTTGATGGCCCTGGTCCGGGCCTCGGTCACCTTCTCGAAGACTTCCCGTTCATGTTTGGCATAGCCCTTAACCGTTTCCACCAGGTTGGGAATCAGGTCATAGCGGCGGCGTAGCTGGACATCGACCTGGGCCCAGGCATTGTCGCAGCGGTTGCGCAGGACTACCAGGCTGTTATAGATGCCAATCGCAATCAATACCAGAAGACCTATGATTATCAACAGCACAATCAGCGCTCCCATTTTTTTCTCCTTTCACAACCGTCCTGTCCCCAGGACGGTATTTGTCTTAAAGAATATAAGGCCTGCCGGCAAAAATCAAGACCTTTAAAACTCTGAAAATATAAATTGACTTGCCGTTCTCTATAATGTTATATTTTTTCCTTAAGTTTGTTCTTTTTTTAAATAAGCAATTAAAAGCCTAAAGGAGGTTTCTGAATGGCTACATTAAAGGAAAAGTTTGTCTCCAAAATGCTGCCCATGAGAGAGAGAATCCAGAAGATTCTCAAGGAACATGGGGAACTGAAGATTTCCGATGTCACCATAGCTCAGACCTACGGTGGCATGCGCAGTGTCAAGTGCATGGTCTGGGAATGTTCGGCTCTGGACCCCAACGAGGGCATCCGGTTCCGCGGCTACACCATCCCTGAAGTCCGGGAAAAGCTGCCCAAAGCTCCGGGAACTGAAGAGCCCCTGCCCGAGGGCATGTTCTATCTGCTGCTGACCGGTGATATCCCAACTTATGAAGACTGCCAGGCTATCACCGAGGAATGGCGCAAGAGAAGCGCCCTGCCCAAGTACCTGATCGACGTTTTGAACACTGTCCCGGCCGATACCCACCCCATGACCCAGTTTGCCCTGGCCATTCTGCAGCTGCAGAAGGAATCAGTCTTCGCCGAGAGATACCGTCAGGGTATGCACAAGCTGGATTACTGGGACCCGATGTACGAAGACGTGATGAACATCCTGGCCAAGCTGCCGGCCATCGCCGCCTACATCTATCGCCGCAGCTACAAGGGCGGCCAGCACATCCCGGCTGACCCCAAGCTGGACTGGGGCGGAAACTTCGCCCACATGCTGGGTGTCACCGACGACCCGGCCTTCAAGGACCTGATGAGGCTCTACCTGGTGCTGCACTGCGACCACGAAGGCGGCAACGTCTCCGCTCATACCTGCCACCTGGTGGGCTCAGCCCTGTCCGACGCTTACTACTCACTGTCGGCCTCCATGGACGGACTGGCCGGACCGCTGCACGGCCTGGCCAACCAGGAAGTGCTGCGCTGGATCATGGAAATGATGGACAAGATTGGACAGGAGCCGACCAAGGAACAGATCAGCCAGTACATCTGGGACACCCTGAATGCCGGCAAGGTCGTTCCCGGTTACGGTCATGCTGTTCTGCGTAAGACAGACCCCCGGTTCATCGCCCAGAGAGAGTTCGCTCTCAAGCACCTGCCCAACGACCCGATTTTCCAGGTCGTCAGCAAGGTTTTTGAAGTGGCCCCGGACATCCTGACTCAGCACGGCAAAGCTAAGAACCCCTGGCCCAACGTTGATGCTCATTCCGGCTGCCTGCTCTGGCACTATGGTGTAACCGAATACGATTTCTACACAGTATTCTTCGGTGTCTCCAGAGCCATGGGCGTTCTGGCTCAGCTCATCTGGGATAGGGCCCTTGGACTGCCTATCGAAAGACCCAAGAGCGTGACCACCGAGTGGATTGAGCAGTTCATCGCTTCCCAGCAGGCGCCCAAAGCCTGAGTCTCTAGCAGTTGAACAATCAGGGGCTGTCCTTCCGGACAGCCCCTTTTTATTTTAAATTTAGGAAAAGCTGGAACCCGCGAGCAGAAGATCAATCAACATCTGTCCTCCGGGTTTCCTGTCCACAGGGCCTGAAGCTTCCGGGCTTCCTTCCAGCCTGAAATCCGAAGTCCAGGACCGGACCAAAGGAATTTTCGGCCGCAGGCTGTCTTGCTGCTGACGGACTTTGAATCACGATTGAAGGCAAGGAAGGCCAGATTATTTTCCAGTGTCAGGGAGCCACTGTTTTTTTTGAATTCGTCCGTCTGTCAGCCGGTCCTGGCCCCCTTTCCATCCTTTTCCCAAAAATTTTTTTATGATAAGATAGCCAGCACGATGGGAGGTCATCATGGAATATAAAATAATCTTAATCGGATGTGGGACAGTTGGCCAGGGTCTGTTGGAAATACTGGAGCGCAAAGCTGAATTCCTGCGCGACTGTTATCAATTCGAACCGAAAATTGTGGCTATAACTGACCTGATGAAAGGCACCGTGGTCGCGCCCGAAGGCCTGCAGATTCAAAAAGTTCTGGGAACCCTTAAGGAAGGGAAGAAGCTCAACCAGTACCCCGGTCCCAAACAGCAAACCGACGATTACCTTGACCCCCTGGACCTGATAGAGCAGGTAGAGGCTGACATCATGGCCGAAATGACTTACACCGACATCAAGACCGGCGAACCCGCCACCTCCTACATCAAGAAAGCCCTGCGGATGGGAAAACACGTGGTCACCTCCAACAAGGGACCGGCCGCCCTGCATTACCAGGAGCTTAAAGAGCTGGCCCATCTTAACCGCCGCCACTTCAGGATTGAAGGTACGGTGATGAGCGGCACCCCGGTCTTTCACTTATTTGAAAACGGGCTGGCCGGTAATGACCTCAGGGAAGTTAAGGGAATTCTGAACGGCACCACCAATTTCATCCTGAGCCAGATGGAACTGGATGGTCTGGAATATGACGAAGCCCTGAAACTGGCCCAGCAGCTGGGCTATGCCGAAGCCGACCCCACAGCCGATGTTGAAGGCTTTGACGCCGTGGCCAAGGTGGTCATCCTGGCTAACGCCCTGATGGGCGGTCAGCTCAAACCGGCTGATGTCCGCCGCCAGGGTATTTCCCATCTTCGAAAGAAAGACATCCTGGAAGCCAGAGAAGCCGGGCTCAGGTACAAGCTGATAGCCAGTGTCAAGAAGGATGGAAAGAAAATTGAGGCCAGCGTCGCCCCGCAAAAGCTGCCTTTGACCGATCCCCTGGCTGGGGTGATGGGGGCCCAGAACGCCCTGACCTTCGACACCGACCTGATGGGCAAAGTCACCATCCAGGGGGCGGGCGCCGGACGAACGGAAACCGGTTTTTCCATTCTCTCCGACCTGCTGGCCATCAGCCGCTGCGCGCTTAAATAAAAAATCAGGGACGATAACAAAAGGAGTCCGAACGGGGCCATCCTTTATCACTCTCAAAGTAACTGGCGGGTTGAAATAAAAAGAAAATACTGACCTGTGTGGAAATAGGCGCCCGGCAGGTTCAGGCTGAAGTCCAGGCCGGACGGGTTCTTGGCCGAAAATGAGAATGGAGGCGTTCCTACCATCGGGGTTTAGTATTTATTAATAGTTTTTTCCGCAAGCCCGTCAGAAAAGCCGGTCTGCCTATCCCGTGATAAAACTTACTAACTGCCCATCTCTGGCTTCAAGGGGCCCCATTCGCCTTAAAGACTTCCTGAGCCCGACAAAATTGTAGGAAACCAGTCAAATTTGTCAGAGATGTTGGCTGACAAGAATCTTAATTAATTTATTATGAATAACTTATAACCTGGCACGGTCTTTGCAATAGATAAGGGCGAAACTCATGATAAGGAGGTTAAACATGAGGATAACAAAAGTTTTGAGGTCAGTAGCCATCGTCATTCTGGCGGTAGCCCTAGTGGCTTCCTTTTCTTTCGCCCAGGAGAATACCGAGCAGACCAAAGAAAAAGCGAAAGTCGAGCAGAAGGAAAAGGTGAAGAACCAGGAGCAGACACAGGTCAAGAACCAGGTTCAGAACAAAGGTGAGGAACAGCCTCAAACTCAGCAGCAAGAAAGAACCAGAGAGCAGGAGCAGGTCCGGGCCGAGGTGCAGACAACCATAGAAAACCAGGCCAGTGAAAATTCCCAGTCGCAAACCCAGGTCCGGAACGAAATTCAGAATCGGGTCGAAAGACAGGAGAACGAACAGGGCCAGGTAGAGAATCAGCACCAGCTCCAGATCCAGCACCAGGTGCAGAACCAGACTGTGCAGAATCAGGTTACCATAACCAAAGAAGGTGAGGGCAAACCGGTGGTGGAGCACACTCTGGTCAACTCCAAACAAGCACAGAATCAGACTAAGAACCAGATTAGAAATGAGGAGAGAGCCCGGGTCCAGAATCAGGTTAAAGAGCAGCCTAAGAACAGAGTCAAGAAGGGCGGCCCTTTTGTGGATGAAGACGGAGATGGAATAAATGACTTCTACCGGGATCATGACGGAGATGGTATTCCCAACTGCCAGGACCCTGACTGGACCGCACCCAAAGACGGCACAGGATACAAGGGTTCTCCCGAAGGCAGCGCTTCTGGACAGATGATGAACAAAGCTATGAACAGAAACATGGTTATGTCCAGGTCCACCTTCCGCACCCAGACCAGCCTGGCCGCCAGAATCTGCGACGGTACCGGGCCCAAAGGGACAGTCGCCAGAAAAGGGAACCGTTGAGGCGCATAACCAGCCGGAGAGAACCGGGTAGGCCATCCCGGTTCTCTCCTGTTTTTATTATTTTCAGTTGGCCATTCTGGATCTGGATCATGCCTGCAGTGGCCTGCAGATAGGAGGGGAAAATGCCCGGTTTAAGAACAGGATTAAAAAATTATATAATGCGGATGAAAGGAATTTCTTATCGTATGCTCGATAGAAAAAACCTGGCTCTGCTGTTAACAGTCTGGCTGTCGGTCTTCTTCCTGGCTGGCTACTCCCAGGGTTCGACGGTTCAGTTCTCCCTGACTCACAACTCTACCAGCAACATTTTCCAGTCTTACCAGCCCCTTTCCGACCAGCTGACTACCGCCTCCCTTTATTTTGGTGGTGATTCAAAAGCCATCGCTCTCTATGGCGACTTCAATCTCAGTTATCTTTATAAATACTCCGGACTAAGTTCTTTCGCTGGCAAGCTGGGGGCTGACTACCTGGTGCCGGCCGGAGCCAGGAGCGCTTTCTACCTGGCCCTGGAAGGCGAGGCCGTTCTTTTTCGCAGCCTGTACGAATATTTCAATCACGGCACCATCCGCTTCCTGGCCAACTTCAAGAGCTACCTCGATTCCTCGACCATCCTGAGACTGGACACCATAACCCAGCTAAGGGACTACAAATATTCTATCTTCGACTATTTTTCCGGAAACGCCAGCCTGTCCCTGGACCATTATTTTTCTTCCAGAACCACGGTTAAGCTGGAGGCCGGTTATGGCTACAAGCTTTATTTTCACCCAGGAACAATCACCGCCAGCGAAGAGACGGAAACGCCCTTAGCCGCGGCCGCCTCAACTTCTGGCTTGAAAGCCCTTGGACACTACGGTCCATACCTGCTGCCCTTAGCCGCCCTGCAAGGTGGGCCAGGCGGGCACGGGAACCCGGGACAGAATTACGAAATGGGAGGCAGCTACAGCCTCCGGGGTATTCCCTACCAGACCATTTATTTCACCGGGAATAGAAGCATCCAGGTATTCTCGGTGAGTGGCCTGCTGGCCCAGGGACTGGGCGACCGGTTTGGCCTGAGCCTGAGCGCCCTGCGACAATGGAACCTGAAAGGCGAAAACCCCTTTGCCTCCAGCGATGAACTTTTCATGG
>DMVN01000155.1 GCA_003476685.1 Acidobacteriota bacterium
GGGGTCCAGGCCAGGCGGTTCAATTCTGGGCTGACGCTTCCGTGCAGATGGTGAGGCACGGGGTCACGGGCGGAGCCATCGTCTACGGAAAACTGCCGGACTATTCCAGGTTGAAGGGACCGGCCCTGGGCGTCAAGCTGGTCCACCCGCCAGAAATAGGTCTGGCCCGGCTTGAGGCCTGAGACCTCCAGACTGGTAATGGCAGCCGGGAATTTTCCCTTCAGGGCTTTGGGGCTGGCCTTTTCCACTTCCTCCCTGGCTCCGGAAAAATAGACTGCATAAGACACCGCCTTCTCATCACCCCTTTCCCACCGCAGCGACAACGCCAGTTCAGATAGGGTTTGATTTTCAGCCGGGTAGAGCGGAATGGCCTCTTTCCGCCCGGCCAGATTCCAGATTTCAAGCTGGCTGTAAGCTCCATCCAGCAACTCCAGCGAAGCCAGGTAGCCGTTAAAAGGGTCCGGCGGAAGGGGTAGACCGGTGGCGGTCTCTCCCCCGAGATAAAAATATTTATCCGGTTTTATCCGGAGTTCGGCCGAGGTCTCAGCTTTAAGCCAGCCATCAACGTATACCCGAACGGTTTTCCTGTCGTAAACAAAAGCCACCAGATGCCAGAGTCCGGGCTCCGGGTAGCCCTGTTGATAGCCGAGCTTGACCCGGGTCGAATGGTAAAAGGCAGCGTCGATTCCCTTTCCTAAGCCAAAGGTGGCCCCGGCCGCCGGCTGCTGGGACCAGGTGAGAATCACCCCTCTCTGGGCCAGCTCGGGCCCAAGTACTTTTACCAGGAGAGTAAAGGACTGCCGTCCATTGAGGCTGGCTGGCGGGGAGAAAGTTGAGCACAGCAGGACATCCACGGCTGTCAGGTTCACCGCCTTTTGATTCTTGACCACTTCTACTGTGGGCTGAGTCCGAAAAACGGGAATAAAATTCCCCCCGAGAGCACCCAGGTTCCGCCAGCTCTGAAGCCGTCCTTCGGGCAGAATGGAAGCATCAAGGTAGATGAGCTTTTTCGGAGCCGGCCATAAATTAAGAGACCAACTGATGATAGTGGTCAGGATGAAAAAAAAGCAGGCCAGTCGTTTTCTCACCCCTGCCTCCTTATAGGGCTTTTTTCATTTAGGATAATAAATTTTTCTTCGCGGAGCAAACAAGAATTTTTTCTCTCAGCGAGAGTTATTTCCGTGAGGCCAGGCGAAATAAAAAAGGGCAGCCCGGAGCTGCCCTTAGGTCGAAAATTATAATTTATTTTATTTACACGGAACGTCTTCCGCTTAAGGCCTGAAATCCTTGAAGGAAATGCGGTTAAAAATACTGTATACAATGGGGATGATAAACAGCGTCAGCAGGGTGGTGGCCGTCAACCCGCCCACTACGGCCACAGCCATGGGTGAACGGAATTCGCTGCCCGAACCACCAGACACAGCCATGGGCAGCATGCCCAGGATAGTGGTCAGGGCTGTCAGCAGAACCGGCCTTAATCTGGTAACCGCCCCTTTGATTACAGCCTCTCTTTTATCCAGGCCTCGCCTGATAAGCTGGTTGATATAGTCAATCATGACTATACCATTATTGACGGCAATTCCGGCCAGGATGATGACTCCTATCAGAGCCGGCAGACTAACCGGCTTACCCGAAACCAGCAGACCGAAGATAACTCCGATGATGGCCAGGGGAATGGTGAACATAATGACAAAAGGATGGAGGAAGTTCTCGAACTGGGAGGCCATGACCATGTAGACTAGGAGAATGGCCAGGGCCAGGGCCGCTGCCAGCACCTTAAAGGCATCGATCATCTGCTCATAGGAACCGCCGTATTCCAGGAAATAGCCAGAGGGCAGTTGTTTTTCCATATCTCCCAGACGACTCCTTATATCCCGCATCACACTTCCCAGGTCACGCCCGGAAATATTGGCCGTGACTGAAATCTTGCGCATCTGGTTTTCACGGGTGATCTGGATGGGACCTTCACCCCGCTGCCAGTCGGCAATCTGGTCCAGAAAGATTATTTTACCTGCCGGAGACATCAACGGGGTTTTCCTGATTTCTTCCAGGCTGTCACGGTATTGCTTGGCCAGGATTACCCTGATGTTAACTTCATCTGAGCCGTCGCGGTAGCGGCTGACCACCGTCCCCTGGGTGGCCGTCTGGATGGTGCTGGCCACCGAGGCCACGGCCAGCCCCAATCTGGAAGCTCTTTCCCGGTCGAGGGCAAACTGGTATTCCGGTTTTCCCTGAGCCAGGCTGTGGGTCAGGTCGCGCAGACCTTCAACATCGCTGATTCTTTTGACGACGGAATCGCCGATTTCTCTCAGCACTTCCAGGTCTTTGCCGAACAGCTTTATCTCCACCGGGGCCGCCGCTCCGCCCATCATGGCCGCTTCCATATTTATCTGTTCAAACTTGAAATTCTCCAGTCGGGGCAGCATTTTCCTGACCCTTTCCAGGATTTCAGCATCGGTATATTTTCTCTCTGAAAGGTCAACCAGCCTGACCATCAACATGCCCTCATGGGTTCCGGTAATACCCATGCCGCTGG
>DMVN01000201.1 GCA_003476685.1 Acidobacteriota bacterium
TGGCATAGGGCGGGCCGTCGTGCAGGATAAAAGTGGGTTGACTGCGGCGGCTGTCAATTATCCGCCGGTAGAGGTTCAGGCTCTGCCACTTCTTGATTATCTCCGGTTCCTTCTGGGCCAGCTGAGCCTTCATGGCAAAGGAGGTCTGGGGCAGGTTGAGTGTCTTTTTCAAATCAATCGGTTCAGACATCGGCTATCTCCACCGGGTAAATCAATTTTTTCTATTATAGAACAGGTTATCCTGATCTGCCACTGCTCCGATTCAAATTTTCGCGGCCTCAGTCCTGGCGGTAGTGGCAGCCGCGGCTGCGGTTGTTGGCCAGAGCGGCGTGGGTAATCATCAGGGCCACCTGAAGGCCGTGCCTGAGGTCGACGATCTCCGGGTCCATCGGCGCTTCTTTGTAGAATTTATCTATCCGGTGTTTCAGGTACTCGAGGTCAGCCCGGGCTCTTTCCAGCCTTTTCCCGGTCCTGATGATGCCGGCATAATTCCACATGGTGCTCCTGATGGTGGCCCAGTCCTGGTGAATGAGGGCCGGGTCAATCTCTTCTTCGTTTTCCGGGTAATACCAGGGATGAATCAGCCTCGGGTTATAGGGAAAAGCCGGTTCAAAATGGTCGGCAATGTGCCGGGCCGCCCGCAGGCCCCAGACCAACCCCTCCAGTAAAGAAGTCGAGGCCAGGCGGTTAGCCCCGTGCACTCCGGTGCAGGCCACCTCACCCACGGCATAAAGTCCCTGGAGTGAAGTCCGGCCCCAGGTATCCACCAGCACCCCGCCGCAGCAGAAATGAGCTGCCGGAACGACCGGAATCGGCTCTCTGGTAATATCAATTCCGTACTGGAGACAGGTCCGGTAGATATGGGGGAAACGTTTCCTGATGTCCACCCGGGCATAGCTGGCCAGGTCCAGCAACACGTAGCTGGAATTGGTGTTGATCATTTCCTGGTAGATGGCCCTGGTCACCTCATCTCTCGGAGCCAGCTCCTTCTGCGGGCTGTATTTTTCCATAAAGGTCCGGCCAAACCTGGTCTTGAGCCTGGCTCCTTCTCCCCTGACCGATTCAGAAATCAGAAAGCCGTCAGCATCCCGGTGATAGAGTGCAGTGGGATGGAACTGAATGTACTCCATGTTGACAATTCTGGCTCCGGCCCGCAGGGCCATGGCATAGCCCGAGCCGATTGTCGTCCGGGGGTTAGAAGTGAATTGGTACACCGCCCCGCAACCACCGGTGGCCAGGATGGTATAGGGTGCCAGGAACTTTTTCACCTTTCTCGTTCGGTTATCCAGCACATAAGCCCCCAGGCAGCGGGGTTCACGATAATAGCTGATAGGGCTGGTCGAATGGTGGGGAACCGTCAGCAGGTCAACGGCTGTGTGGTCAAGGTATATATGGATATTGGGAAATTGCTTTAATTTATCGTAAAAGGCCCGGGCAATTTTCTGTCCGGTGGCATCTGCCACGTGAAGAATCCGGCGACGAGAATGTCCACCCTCCAGGGCATAATCCAGCTTATCCGGAGAAGAGCGGGCGAAAGGAATTTTCAATTCTTCAATCAGAATTCGGTCTACCGCCTGTTTACCCTCGCTGACCAGCACCTCGACAGCCTCAGGATTGTTAATCCGGTCCCCGGCCTTGAGGATGTCCTCTTTCAGCAGTTCCGGGTCGTCGTCATCCCCGAAAGAGACTATTCCACCCTGGGCCCAGTAGGTGTTTGACCCTTCCAGTCCCGCTGATTTTATCACCAGATTTATGGATAGACCCTGGCCGGCGGCTTCCAGGGCGGCCGTGGCCCCGGCTATGCCCCCTCCGATAATCAACAGGTCTGAATAAAATTCTTCCCGGGATAAATCTTTCATCATTATCTCTTCTTTCTGTCTCAGATAAATTCCAGAGAAATATCGGCCGAGCGGAAGGAGTGAGTCAGAGCCCCGACCGAAATGTAATCAACTCCGGTCAGGGCCAGGCTTCTGACGGTTTGCAGGTTGACCTGGCCTGAAACTTCAAGCGGGACTCGCCCGGCCACCAGGGCTACCGCGGCCTTTATCTCTTCCACCGACATATTATCCAGCATAATCCAGTCGGCCCCATTTTCGAGGGCTTCCCTGACCTCATTCAGGCTGGTGGCCTCAACCTCAATCTTGATACTGGAGAGGTTTTTTACCTGCAGGTGTTCCCTGGCTTTCTTAAGAGCCGGAGAGATTCCTCCGGCTATCCTGATATGATTATCCTTAATTAAAATCATATCAGAAAGACTCATCCGGTGGTTGCAGCCACCGCCCATCCGGACAGCATATTTCTCCAGAGCCCGCCAGCCAGGAGTGGTCTTTCTGGTATCCAGGATACGAGCTTTGGTTCCCCTGACTTCATTCACAAAAGACCTGGTGAGGCTGGCGATACCGGACAGGCGCTGGAGAAAATTCAGGGCTGTCCTTTCAGCCTGGAGCAGTGAGGCTGCCCGCCCGCTGACTTCAGCCAGCAGCTGCCCCTGCCGAAATTCCTCCCCGTCTTCCAGTTTTCTCCTGAATTCAACTTCCGGGTCCAGCTGTGAAAAAACCCTGGCCGCTACCTCCAGCCCGGCCAGGACTCCGTCCTGTTTGGCCAGGAAAACGGCCCTGGCCTGTTCCGTGGCCGGGACTACCGCCTCAGTAGTGATGTCACCAGCAGGCAGGTCTTCAGCCAGCGCCAGGTCTATCAGTTGGTCTACCTTTGCCCAGTCCATTTAGGATGATTATAAGATTTTGACCGCCAAGCGTCAACTTGATTTCCAGCCCTGTCTCGGGGAATTTCTATGACTGAGAGAAATAAAATTATGCCCGGTGCTCTTGCCTGCAGCCGGGTTTTATGGCAAAATTCATCCTAATTTCCCGCCGGGCAAAGGAAAAAAATAAAATGGTAACAAGAAACAACCCGAACAGAACTGAACCGACAGGAAGGCCTTTGTCCACTACCGACCTTAAAAAAATCCTGTCTCTGGCTTTATCCCGGGGCGGGGACTTCGCCGATATCTTCCTGGAATACCGGACTTCCCTGTCCATCCTGATGGAAGAGGACATCATCAAGGAGTCTTCGGAAAGCATCACCCTGGGTCTGGGAATAAGAGTTATCAGCAAGGACCGGACCGGATATGCCTACACCAATGACCTATCAGAAGAAAAACTCAAATCGGCAGCCCTGGCCGCCGCCGCAGTGGCCAATTCCCCGGCCCGGGTTTCGCTCCCGGCTCGCTTTCGCCCCCGGCGAATTTCTGGCCAGGTGGCCAGGGCCAGACTCATTGCCAACTCGCGGCCCTTAAGAGAAAAAATGGACCTGGTAGAAAGAGCCTACCGTTCAGCTCTAAATTATGACCAGGCCATCAAAAAAGTGCAGGTGGCTTATGGCGAATTCCTGCAGAAAGTCTGGATAGTCAATTCTGAGGGGTTATCGGCCGGAGACAGCAGGCCCATGGTAAAACTGGTAGCCATGGCTCTGGCCGAAAAAAACGGCCGCCGGGAATCCGGTTTCGCCGGTGGTGGTGGCCGGGTCGGCCTGGAGTATTTTGCCCGCGGACTCACACCCGAAACTATCGGGCAGGAAGCGGCCCGGGAAGCTTGCCTGCTCTTGGAAGCCGTTGACCCCCCGGCCGGCGAAATGCCGGTGGTCCTGGGACCGGGCGTCACCGGTATCCTCCTCCATGAAGCCATCGGCCATGGCATGGAAGCGGACTTTAACCGCAAGAACGTCTCCACTTTTTCGACCATGATCGGCAAAAAAGTGGCCGAACCCTTTGTCAACATCATCGACGACGGCACCAACGAAAGACTCCCGGGATCGCTGAATGTCGATGATGAGGGTACCCCCGGCCAGAAAACCTATCTCGTCGAGAACGGCATTTTGACCTCTTACATGCACGACAAGATCTCGGCCAAATATTACCGGGTCAAGCCCACCGGCAACGGCCGCCGCCAGAGTTATGAACACTATGTGCAGCCGCGCATGCGCAATACCTATATGCTGGCAGGACCCTCCACACCCGACGAGGTCGTCGGCAGTGTGCAAAAGGGCATCTATATCAAGGATGTCAGCAACGGGCAGGTCAAAATCGGCGAGGGAGATTTCGCCTTTTATGTCTCCCAGGGCAATATGATCGAAAACGGCAAGCTGACAGCTCCCATCAAGGACGTCAACATCATGGGCAACGGGCCCAAGATGCTGGCCAATATCACCATGCTGGCCAATGATCTGCAGATGAACCGCGGTGGCGGCGGACAATGCGGCAAAGGCGGCCAGGGCGTACCCGTCGGATTCGGGCAACCAACCTGCCTGGTCCATTCCATGACCGTCGGCGGCGTGAATGCGTAAGGAGGATACACCATGAATAAGGAACTTTTGGATCTGGCCTCCTGGGCCATCAAGACCGCACAAAAATCAGGCGCGGCCGCCAGCCGCGTCAGCATCGATCGCGAACGCTCCGTGGAAATCAGCTACCGCGAACGGAAACCGGAAAACATCAAAGAAGCCGCCAAACGCACCCTCAACATCGAAATTTACGTCGACGGCCGTTATTCCGGCCAATCCACCTCGGATTTGCGTCCCAAAGCCCTGCAGGCGTTCATCGAAAACGCCGTGGCCACCACCCGCCTCCTGGCGGAAGATCCCTTCCGCTCACTGCCGGATGCGCAGCTCTATTTGGGACGCGCCACGGTGGATTTGCAAACCACCGATCCCGATTACATCAAGTACACACCGGAAGCGCGTCATCAAATGGCCCGCAACGCCGAGGCAGCCTGTCTGAATACCGGCGGCGCCAGGGTCATCTCGGTCACGACTTCGACACGGGACGGATTGTATGAATCGGTCGTGCTCACCAGCAATGGCTTCGAGGGGTACGAATCCTCCACCTATTACGCGACCTCCGCCCAGATGACGGCAAAGGATGAAGGCGACCGCCGTCCCAATGGCTACGCCTACGCCAGCGCCATCCGGCTCAATAAATTGCCTGCCGCGGAGGAAATCGGCCAAAACGCCGCACGGGAAACCCTCGATTTGCTCGGTGCACAAAAGATCAAGACCGAAACGCTGCCCGTCATCATCCGCAACCGCGAGGTGGGACGGATTTTGGGTGGATTGATCACGGCGATGACAGGCGCCAATATTCAGCAGAAACGCTCCTTTCTGGCGGATAAAAAGGGCGAAAAAATCGCCAGCGAGGTTTTGACGCTGATCGACGACCCGCTTCTCATCGGCGGATTGGGCAGCCAACTCTACGACCGGGATGGCTTTCCCGCCAAAAAGCGCATCATGATCGAAAAAGGCGTGTTGCATGAATTCTATATCGACTGGTATTACAGCCGCAAACTGGGCTGGGAGCCAACTTCAGGCTCACTGTCCAACGTTATTATTCCCCCGGGCTCAAGAAGCATCGGAGAGATAATCAGGGACCTCAACCGCTGCATAGTGGTTACCGATTATATTGGAGGAAACTCCAATTCCACAACTGGTGACTTCTCAGTGGGAATTATAGGTAAACTGTATGAAAAGGGAGAGTTCGTCCGGAATGTTGCGGAAATGAACATCGCCGACAACCACATGAATTTCTGGAACAGGCTTGTGGAGGTGGCCAATGATCCGTGGATGTACAGCCAGTCAAGATTCCCCAGCCTGGTGATTGATGATGTGGTGGTGGCTGGTATCTGAGAACAGTTTTATTAACCGGTAATGATCGCGGGTGAGGAATAATTTTCAAA
>DMVN01000089.1:0-167 GCA_003476685.1 Acidobacteriota bacterium
ACCTGAACCTTCATATTTTTCAGGATCCTGGCCAGGCTTTCCAGGGAAGACGGTTCATAATCGACGATCAGGATTTTCTTTTCAGTCATGTCAGTCAAGGGAATTTTAGTGTAAGGTAGAAGGCAATGTCAACTCGGAGGGTTCTCGGAGGGGGAACCGCTTCGCTT
>DMVN01000089.1:285-4104 GCA_003476685.1 Acidobacteriota bacterium
CCGCTTCGCTTTCCCCCTTCCGACGTTCGGCCAACTCGGTTGGCCTCCCTGCTTCCGACCGCTCCGGAAACGGCTACCTCTGCCCCCCTTGATTCCCCAAGGGGGCAAGGGGGATTAATAAAATACAAATTAATTCTGGTTTCAGGCGTTTCCGGAATGTTAAAAGGCGCGGCCTCCAGCCAGCGCCCTGCGACCGAGGGGTCACACCCCCTCGGCTCCCCCCACAGGCGGCTTGATGTTCCTGCGTGAAATTCAATATACGCCGCCTGTAACTCGGAGGGGGAACCGCTTCGCTTTCCCCCTTCCGCAAGTTAGGGCTTTACAGGCAGGTGGCTTTTAGCATATAAAACACTCTGTTGCTTTCTTGCCTGCCGTAAAGGAGAAGGCTGGAAGATGAAAAAGGTACCCCTGCATACCAAAATCTTCATTGGACTCTTCTTGGGAGTGGTGGTCGGTCTGGTCTTTGGTCCTAAGGCCAGAAGCATAGAGTTTGTGGGCACCATCTTCATCCGATTGATTACCATGGTAGTTGTTCCTCTGGTTTTCTTCTCCCTGACTCTGGGCACAGCCAGCCTGGGAGATATCAAGAAGTTAGGGCGCGTCGGACTGAAGACTTTTCTCTACTTTATCCTGACCACAGCCATAGCCATCACCATTGGACTTCTGGCCGCCAACCTGCTGCAACCGGGAGCGGGTCTGAACGAACAGGTCAAGCAGGAACTCTTCAAGAATTACCAGCAGGCTGCCCGGAGCAAAGTTGCTGTCGTCCAGGAAAAACCCTCCCTTATTTCGGTGCTGGTCAACATCGTGCCAAGCAACCCCATCAAGGCCATGGCCGAAGGAGAAATGCTCCAGGTTATTTTCCTGGCCCTGATTTTCGGCCTGTGCCTCAGTCTAATTACCCCGGAAAAATCAAAGCCTATCCTGAATTTTTTCGACGGCATTAACGAAACAGTGCTGCAGGTGGTCAACCTGGTGATGAAGTTTGCCCCATACGGTGTCCTGGCCCTTCTGGCTTCCATCATCGGGCAGTTCGGACTGGGTATTCTGCTGACCCTGTTGAAATACGCCCTGGTTACGATACTCGGCCTGACCTTCCACGCGCTGGTCGTTGACGGGCTGCTGGTCAGATTTCTGGGAGGGTTGAAGCCGGGCCGTTTCTTCAAGGGCACCTCGGATGCCATGTTGATTGCCTTTTCCACCTCGAGCTCCAACGCCACCATCCCGGTGGCCCTGGAATGCTTGGACCAGCTCAAGGTCAAAAAAGAATATTCCAGCTTTGTTGTCCCTCTGGGCGCCACCATCAACATGGACGGCACGGCTCTGTACCAGGGAGTAGCCGCAGTGTTCATCGCCCAGATTTACGGCATCCCGCTTAGCCTGACCGCCCAGGCCACTATAGTCCTCATGGCCATCCTGGCTTCCATCGGCACCGCCGGAGTGCCCGGAGCCGGCATGATTATGCTGGCCATGGTTCTTAAACAGATTGGCATTCCGCTGGAAGGGGTGGCTTTAATCCTCGGAGTGGACCGGTTGCTCGACATGTGCCGGACGACGGTCAACATGATCGGTAACATGGCCGCCTCAGTTGTCATTCACCGCTCAGAAGAAAAAAATCCGCCTGGCTGAAAAATCAAAATTTCCGGTCGAAAAAATCCGGGTCAATATAGATGGCTTAGAAGGGAAGGTAACCCGTGGGGAGAAAAACCAGGAGGCAGTTGCTGGGTCAACACTTTCTCCATGAAAAAAGAATCCTGCTGAAAATTGTCGAAGCCCTGGAGCCAGGGCCTGAAGACCTGGTGGTAGAAATAGGTCCTGGCCAGGGAGCCCTGACCTTTCCCCTGGCCCGGAGAGCCGGACGGTTACTGGCCATAGAGAAAGACTATTCATTAGTGGAGGGCCTTGAGAAAAAGAGGCCGGACAATGTTGAAGTCATAAGCGGCGACATCCTCAAGCTGGACCTGGCCAAAATCATCGGCCGTTACCGCCGGGAAGGAGAAACCGTCAAGCTGGCCGGGAATCTCCCCTATCACATTTCCAGCCAGGTCCTGTTCGTTCTGCTCGAGGTCAAAGCCCTGGTGGAAAGAGCCGTTTTCCTCTTCCAGAAAGAGGTGGCCCAGAGGATAACAGCCGGTCCGGGCAGCAAGAAATATTCACCTCTGTCTATATTGTTGCAGAATTACTTTGACTGCCGTCTCTTGTTTCAGGTCGGGCCGGGGGCCTTCAGCCCGCCGCCCAGAGTCGACTCGGCCTGCCTTCTTTTCCAGACCAGAACGCAGCCTGTCTTTTTCCCGGCCGAGCTGGACCAGGATTTTTTTGACTTCCTAAAAATTGTCTTCGGCCAGAGACGGAAAACCCTGGCCCGGAACCTGGAGGGCGCCGGTTACCAGAAAGAAAAAATCAATAAAATTCTCAAGAACCTATCAGTTGAAGAAAAAATTAGGGCTGAGGATTTGCAGCCGGGCCTCCTCTTTGCCATATACCAATACTTAAAAGGCCAGAAATTTCTCCCGGAAAACCACCCCGGACGGTGAAAACCGGCCGGCCCCTGTGCTATAATCAGAAAAAATGGCCAGAGCAAAAAAGGAAAAGAAGACCGAAAATAAAGAGCGCCAGAAGAGCAAGGTTCTGGCAGAAGTCATTTCCCTGGTTCTCATATTCCTGGCTGTCTTCTCCGCTATAAGCCTGTTTACCTACGACCCGGCTGACCCCTCCTGGGCCAACACCCCGCCGCCCGGGCACCGTGTTCATAATTTTGCGGGCAAGCTCGGCGCCCATCTGGCTGAAAGCCTGCTCCAGGTTTTCGGTCTGATCGCCATTTTTCTGCCCCTGGCCCTTGGTTACCTGGGACTGCGCAGCCTTTTTCCCGGCCAATCCCGCTTGTTGTTGCGACGGTCGCTGGCCAGCCTGCTGTACCTGCTGGTGCTTTCGCCGCTTTTGATTCTGGTGCTGGAAAGGTTTCCCTGGATGGGCAAAGATTTTCCGGCCGGCGGCCTGCTGGGGGAACTGGTCAACAACTTTTTTGTCCGCTACCTGAATCATACCGGTACTTTCATCATCCTGCTCTGTCTTCTGGCCCTTCTCCTGATTTTTACCACTCACTGGAGTCTGGCCCGAACCGTTAATTTCTTTAACCGCTTTTTCCGGACCACCACCAGCCAGGTCGTTATCAAAATCAGCCAGCGGCAGCAGGAAAAGATGAAAAGGCGGCTGGAAGAAAAAGCAGCCCGGGAAAAGCCCGTTCCGGACAAAACCATGACCCTGGCCGAGTCCGGGCGCCGGGAAACTGCCGTCGAAGAAGTTGAAACTGGCCGGGAGAAAAAGCCCCCCAGGCCGGTGGAAAAGCCCGCCGCCGGGCCGAAGAAAAAAGAGCGGGAAGAACCGGAAGAAAAAATGCTTCTGCCCGACCTGAGGAAATCCGGCGATTACCGTTTTCCGCCATTCAACCTTCTCGACCCCGGCAAGCCCACCGAAAAGATAGACCGCAATGAGCTTTTTGAGAAAAAGCGGCGAATTGAAGAAAAGCTGCTGGAATTCAAGGTGTCCGGAGAGGTTCGCGAGTACCACCCGGGCCCGGTCATCACCACCTACGAATTTTTTCCCGACGCCGGGATTAAAGTCAGTCAGGTGGCCAGCCTGAGTGAAGAACTGTCGCTGGCCCTGGAAGCCGAGGCCGTTCGCATCCAGCGCATCCCGGGGAAATCCTCTCTGGGCATTGAAATCCCAAATAATAAGAGGGAGATAATAAAGCTCCGGGACATAATCCAGTCTGAGAAATTTCAGAATTCAGCTTCCAAGCTGACCTTCGCCCTGGGCAAG
>DMVN01000257.1 GCA_003476685.1 Acidobacteriota bacterium
GCGCTATTCAGAGGTCATCGCCCGGGGAACGGGTTATTACCTCAAGAACCCGGCTGAGAGCCCGCCTGGCCGGCTCTTCTTTGAATGAGCCCTTCGAGGCCTAACCACAGCAGGCAGGCCAGAATATAAGCAGCGAAAATCATCACCTGTTCCCCTTTCCCCAGAGCCCCGCGGCGGCCGAAACTGATTGGTCCGGGCAGAGGCAGGGGTTGTGGGTCCCAGGGCAGGCGGTAAATCTCGGCCAGCCGGCGGATGTTCAACAGATGGATGACCGGGATTCCCTTCAGGGCCATTTCCTGAATCAGCCCTCGCCTGGAAGCTGGGGGAATTTTCCTGACCCGGGTCAGTCCCGGGCGAAGCTCCAGGATGGAGGAATCCTGGCCGAGGTTAACAGCACTCCCCCCGATGTTCACAAAAGCTTTTAGCTGCCCGCCGCCGGCTGCCTTCTCCAGCAAACGGAGATGTTCCCTGACTCTGTCTTCCAGGCGGCCCGTAGGCAAAAATTCCAGGCCCAGGCGGACAGCCAGGACACTCAGCCTGGCTCTGATTTCTTCCGGATACTCCCGCCCGGAATCGTCTTCCCCTCCCCAGGCCAGGGCCAGCAGACGATGCTGGTTAAAGCCGTGCTGGCGCAGACATTCTTCCATGTCCAGCCAGGAAAACTCCGGGTGGTTGGCGCCCCACTGCGAGGCCCCGACCGAAATTATGGCCAGGAGTTCCAGCTTCAGGGCCCGGGCAGCACAATAGCTGGCCACAATCAGGGCCGGGAAGGAACCGGAAGCTCCGACGGCTACCCTGTCTCCCGGCCTGACCCCGGCCTGACGGAGCAAATACACCAAGAGCGCAGCCAGGTTCGGGTTGGTGGTGGTCCTTTTAGCCGATAAATTGCCCAGGGTGGTGGTCAGGGGACTGTTTTCCAGGCCTATCAAACCGGTCCGGTTGATATCAAATTGATTGCTATCAGCTGATAAACCGCGGGCCTCCTGGCAGCTCAGGAGAAATTTCTCGGCCTCGAGCATCAGCCTGGCCGCTTCTTGCTCTACCGGGTCAGGCCCTCTCTTACCCGTCTTCGCCCGGTCCAGATGCAGGTAAAGCCCCCAAAAAAACAGGCTGATAAAGGCCAGTCCCAGCAGAGGCCGCAATCGATAATGGTTAATCATCAGAAAAAGAGTCTGACCAGAAAAAAGGTTAGCACCGAGACCACGATTAAAGCGCCCAGGGTGGGCAGAATTCTCTGGCGTTCCAGGTTGGAAGCCAGAAGCCCGGGAACCACCCAGCCTATCACCCTGAGGGAAAGAGGTTCCGAAAAAAACTGTGGAAGTATCGTCACCCAGACCTGGGCCAGGATCACGCCAGTCAGGACCATAAAGACAAAGCGACGACGGCCAAAAAGAATCAGGAACCTTCCAGCCAGGCGGTAAAGACCCAGCGTCACCAGGGCTACCAGCAGAGTGGCCAGGGGCCGCCAGGGCTGGTCCAGGTAAACGGCGAAATACCCGGGCACGATCAACCCGCCCGGGGAAAAGCCGACCAGCTCGGTAAAAATCAGGGCCAGCACCAGACCGAGAAATAGTGAACTATATTCTGACAGCATCGGCCGTCCTTTCCAGGTAATCTATCAGCTGGCAGCCAAAGCCGCCAATGTTTCCCAGGCCGAAGACCAGGCAGTCCGAGCCGGAATCTGGCCGGGCTTTCTGGCACTCTTTAACCATCCTGATAATCTCGTCCAGGCTGTCGTCCGGTCGCCGGGCGCAAATAAGCTGAACCTCTCTGTCCGCGGTTGCAAATGATTTTTTTATCTTAAGACGCAAAGCCCTGGCTCCAGGACCGGTCAGTAAAAGGGATTCCAGGAAATTGACCTTCCCGCTTTTCAGGAAATCGGCCCACTGGGCGGTCCGGTCACCGCGGTCAGCCCGCAGGCTCAACAAACCTATTTTTGGGTTTTCCTGCCAGCCCATTCTATGGGTGACAAACTCCAGAGCCAGCAGGCTTGATTCCGGGTCGTTGGCTGCAAACAGGCTGACAAAATAGAAAAAACGATTCTTACTGTATTTGATTTTCCAGGCCCGGGGCCGGCCGTAATCCGGATTAAGACCGGACCAGCCTGACCTGGCCCGGGCCGCTGTTATCCCCAGGTATTCCAGGACGGCCAGGGCCAGGCGCAGGTTAGGTTCAAATTCAGGATAGGGCAAAATCTCTGCCAGGCTGGCTGTTTCGGGACTACCGCCAACCACTTTGAGCTCAAATCCCTTGTTTCGGGCCAGACTTTGCATCCAGGGTCGCAGTTCTTCTTCGGGCAGGAAAACCAGGGTCCCGGTTGGAACTGCCGCCATCATTTTCCTGGCCACATCTTCCCTCTCCCGGCCCAGAAATTCGGTATGATCAACCCGGAAATTACTCAATACCAGGACTCCGGGTTGCAGCAGATACCGGCCTTCTGCCTTCAGGCATTCGGGCTGGATGCTCATCATCTCGCTCACCAGAAAATCAGCCTGCTCGGCCGCAGCCCGCGCCACCAATTTTTTCTGTTCCAGGATGCTGGCCGGACCCCGTCTCCGGATCTCCTCCTCCCGACCATCAGGATAGATCAAGACCGGCCTGGAACCGGTGGTCTTGGCCATCACCCTGAAGCCACCGGCCTTCAGGCCACAGGCAATCAGGCGGGTCAGGCTGGATTTACCCCGGATGCCACTGACGGCTATTCTGTTCGGTATTTTCTTTATCCGGCGCTGGCAACCATAGCTTTCCACTCCCAGGTAAATAAGAAAAATTAACCAGGAAATTAAGGGAATAAAATCCATCGATTGGAACATCAGTTCATCTCATATCTGATTATAGTTTCAGTCTTGAAGTCCGGTGTTCAGAATTTCCTTTTGGCCAGAAGGGCCTCGATTTCCTCAATTTCCTTGGGCACAGCCGAAGTCAGGACTTCGCATCCATCTTTGGTAATCAGCACCGTGTCTTCAATTCTTATACCCAGGTTTCTCTCCGGATAATAAAGTGCCGGTTCAATGGCCATGACCATGCCCTCTTGGAGCACCAGTTCCCCGCTCTGAACATCATGAACGGATAGGCCTACCAGGTGTCCCAGGCCGCCGCGAAGGCCCAGGGGGTCGATTCCTTTCTCTTTCATTTTGCGGGCCACATACTCCTGGACATCCCGACTGGTTACCCCGGGCCGGAAGGCTTCAAGGCAGGCTTTCTGAACTTCCAGCACCACCCGGTAGATTTTTTTCTGTTCCTCAGTAAACCGGCCCGAAACCGGCCAGGTCCTGGTGATATCCATTGTCATATAATTCAGGTCGCCGCCGAAATCCATCAACACCAGCTCCCCGGATTCCATCCGCCGGTTGTTCTTCTCATAATGCTGGATACAGGTATTGGGACCGGAACCGACGATGGGCGGATAAGCCGGCCCCCGACAGCCGTTCCTGAGGAGCACCTCCACCGCCGCCGCTTCCAGTTCATATTCGTAGGCGCCGGGTCTGGAAGCCAGCATGGCCTTTTTAACGGCCTCGGCCGAAATTTTCCCGTTCTGCCTGAGGATGGCAATCTCCTCCTCGGTTTTAATCATCCTCAGAGCATCGATGAAGGGGGTCACGTCCTTAAGCTGGGCAGCCGGATAAAGCTGACGGAACCGTTCAGCCCGAAACTGGTTGAGGCTGGGCTGGGCGTTGTAGGGATTCCTGTGCCGGCGGGCCAGAAACAGGGCAGTTTCCGAGCGAGACTCGCCGACCGAATCCTCGGGCGATAACCTGAGGTAAAGCACCTGGTCCTGGCGCCCGGCCAGCCTGGCCAGAAACTCATCCAGGTAGCTGACCGGATAGATGTTTCTGAGCCTGAGCCTGTCCCTGGCCCCGGGGTCGTCCAGGCTGTTGCCGCCTTCCATCATTTTTTCCCGTTCTGTTTTCTGGGGAACAAAAAGAAAGCTGTCTCCGGTAGAAGGGTTCATAACCAGGACGGCATTGGTGTCCTCGCAACCGGTAAAATAGAAAAAGTCGTTATCCTGGCGGAAATGTCCGGCCCCGGTCTGCCCCGGACTGGCAAACAGGATGATAAGACCCTGGCCCACCGCCTTCATCAGGGCCAGGCGGCGTTTCTCAAATTCCCCCGGGGTATAGGCGGCCGGGATAACAGCCTGGGCCACGATCTGGCCGGAAAATACCAGCATCAGTAAAAGCAGCCACAACCTTTTTTTCATTTTCATTTCCATTTTCCTCAGAATAAGTTTTTCAGCACTTGTGAGTTTATTAAAATTACGGTTGCAGCGCAATAAAATAAAAACCATTGGCTGCGGCGTTTCGCTCGATCGCGCCTTCCTCTTTTCCGGCTTTGACTTATGAGCCTGTTTATCTTTTAATACCGGTGACCAAAAAAATTACGGTCCAGGCTAAAATCTGCGATGACCAGCAGCACCAAATTTCTGATCACCGGTTTACCCGGGTCAGGCAAGACCACCCTGGTGGAAAAAATTATCGCTGAGCTGAGGTCCGAAGTAACAATGAACGGTTTTATCACCAGGGAAATCAGGCTGGAGGGCCGACGTCTGGGTTTTGAGCTGCGCAGCCTGGATGGCCGGGTGGCGATTCTCAGCCACGTCGACCTGAAAACCCCTTACCGGGTGGGGAAATACCGGGTTGACCTGGCCGGGTTTGATAATTTTCTGGCCTCCATAAAATTCTTTGCCCCTGAAGTCAGGCTGGTGGTGGTGGATGAAATAGGCAAGATGGAGTGCCTGTCCGACCGATTCCGGGAAATTATCCGGCAGTTGCTGTCGGGACCCGTGGTCCTTCTGGCCACCATTGCCCTTCAAGGTACCCCTTTTATGGAAAAAATTAAGACCAGCCCCATGGTTCAAGTCTTTGAGATTTCGCCGGGTAACAGGGAAGACCTGGGCCGAGAACTTCTGGCCAGAATCCGGGCTAAGGTATAAAGGCTACCCTGCCTTCCAAGAGTATAAAAACTGATTTTTCTCGAGTTATTTTACCTTAAGAAGAAGAAAGAGAGGGGTGCCGCCGTGCACCCCTCTTTTCTAATTGAAGGAAGGGGGAATGGAAAGAAGGGCAAAGAAGGGCAAAAAGGAGGCATTTATAAATT
>DMVN01000049.1 GCA_003476685.1 Acidobacteriota bacterium
TTCCACCTATGCCACCTGGTGGATAAAACAATCCATCACCCGGGCTATCGCCGACCAAGCCCGCACGGTCCGGATGCCGGTCCACCTGGTGGAAACCATCCAGAGAATGAAAAAGAAGGCCCAGCAGTTCTTCCAGTCCGAGGGCCGGGAACCTGATGAAAAAGACCTGGCCAGAAAAATGAACCTGCCCCCGGCCAAGATTCTGGAAATGGTCAGCTTCTCCCAGGAACAGGTTTCCCTGGAAACTCCCGTGAATGAATCGGGTGATACCTTGCTCGGGGACTTCCTGGAAGATGGCAAGAGTAAGGACCCGGCTGAAAGCTGCATCCTGCAGAGCCTCACGGACCAGCTGAGAAAGGCCATCGAGAAGCTGTCGGACCGGGAAAGGGCCATCCTGAGCATGAGGTACGGGCTGGATGGCCACCGGGAATACACCCTGGAAGAAGTCGGCAGGCATTTCAAGCTGACCCGGGAACGCATCCGGCAGATAGAATTGCGGGCTCTGAAAAAAATCAGGCAATCGGAGCTGGGACCGCTGCTGGAGACCTTCCAATCATCCTAAATTATTATTTATCAATTATTTAGCCGCCAGCCTGGAAATTTAGCTAAAAATTAAGCTTAATCTTGCCAAAGCGATTTTTTTCTGTTAGTCTTTATTAACCAAACGCCAGGTAAGGATACTTCCCGCGATGAATGGGGTTCAGATAAGAAAGGTCAGTTTTATCGCCCCATCTACCTGTTTGCCCCTGTGCGAGAAAAGCCTGGTTAATAAGACCATCCGTCGGTTGAAGAAGATTCTGGGCCAGGTGGACATTGAGCTCAGCCCCCATCTCTTCTCCAGCGACCATCTCATCGACCATGTGACTGCCTCCCTCGAAGACCGGGCCGAAGTCTTCAAACAAGCCATCCGCGAAGCCGACTTGATTATTTCCGTGGCCGGCGGCACCGGGGCCGAAGATATCCTGTTCAAGATTGACCAGAAAGACTACCAGGTCATAAAAAAGCGGAAGCCTATTTTCATGGGCTTTTCCGATTTCACCTTCTTGCTGAACGATATTCATTACCATACCCGCATTCCGGCGGTTTACTTTCCCACCCTGAGACTGGGGCCGGGGAATTTCAAGAAAATGGCTTCGCTGCTGTTCGACGAGCCGGTCACCTACCATGGCATGCTCTGGCTGACCCGCCCGCCGAAAAGAAGGCTGTCGGGCGTGCCGCTCGGCGGCAACCTGTCCACTTTCGTCAATTACCTTAACCGCAAGAACCCGCCCACCTACAACTGGAAAAGGTACGTCCTGTTTTTTGAAGATGTCCAGATTGACGTGGAGGACCTGCACCGGCTGCTGGCCGCCCTCAGGCGCCACAAAGTGTTCAATGAAATCCGGGGCCTGGTCCTCGGCTCGCTCACCTATTACAGCAAGAACGGCAATTACCGGATGATCCAGAGGGAGCATCTGCGGTTTGTCCGCAATTACCTCCGCGACATCATCAAGAAAAGGGAAGCCCGCGGCAATCCCCTGCCTATCCTGGCTGTTTCCAACTTCGGCCACAACCTTTCCGATGACCTGATGGCCGTGCCCATAGGCGGCCATGTCATCATCGACCGCCACAAGAATATCACCTTCCGTCTGCACCGCCCGCGAAAAAACGGCCGCAAAATTTAGTTTCGGCTACTGCCCAGAAATTTTAACAGGTTAAGGCCAAAGGAAAGCCCGAACCGAGTTGCCTGGCTCTCCTCCCGGACATCAAAATACCCAAAAGTGGACAGGGTCGGATTTTGAGCCTGAGTAGAATGATGATAAAACAAAATGAGATTATGAAAGTAATTTTAAGGACAAATTAAATGAAAAATTGATGGTGAATAGAGCCGCCAATGATAAATCATATTCAAACATGCCGATAAATCTTCAGGGCTTTTTCAATTAACCTATCCAGCAGCAGGCTTATTTCCGGAGATAGGCCAGGGCCTGCATGGCCGCCACACAGCCTTCGCCCACGGCTGAAGCTACCTGCATGCTGCCGCAGGTCACATCGCCGGCGGCGAAAACGCCTTCCAGGCTGGTTCTCTGGTAACGGTCAACCACCAGGCACTGCCTCTGGTCGAGCTGGAGACCGGCCTTGGTAAAAAGGGCAGTTGACGGTATTTCCCGGAAGATGAAAACGGCTGAAACTATTATCTCCTCCACCTGTCCGTCCTTTTCCACCACCACCTTCTCTACCCGCTTTTCGCCCTTTATCTCTTTGAGTTCATAATTCAGCAAGAGGGGAATGCCTTTCTGCTTAAGCCTTTCCAATCCAGGCTCGTATTCTGGCTTGATTTTTCTTCCGGTGACCAGCCTGACCTTACAACCCATCTGGTCGAGCTCCAGGACCTCTTCCACCGTCTCTTCCGACAGGCCGTAGGCCAGGATGTCACGCCCCCGGTAAAGCGGGCCGTCGCAGGTGGCACAGTAGCTGACCCCTCGGCCGGTCAGTTCTTCTTCGCCCGGAATCATCCGTTCCTTGCTGAAGGGCTTGCCGGTGGCAATGATTACTGCCTGGGCTTCAATGAAAGCGCTCTTGGTGGTGACATACTTGGGCTGGCTTTCAAGTGCCAGAGCCAGGGCATCTTCTTTTAAGATTTCCGCCCCGTGGTGCCTGGCCTGTTCCAGGAATTTATTCAACAGCTCCTGGCTGTTGATGCTGAGAAAACCGGGGTAATTTTCTATTTCGTAACCGAGGGCCATCCGCGACGGATTTCGCCCGTCAAGGACCAGGGCTTTCTTGCCGGCCCGGGCGACGTAGAGGGCGGCAGTCAGTCCGGCCGGCCCGG
>DMVN01000251.1 GCA_003476685.1 Acidobacteriota bacterium
TAATATTCCTTATGCCCAGGTTGTCGGCCAAATTCTGCAGCTCGCAGTTCAGGTTGCGGATGCAGGTGGTGCATTCGCGGTGGTGGTCGGACAGCAGCAGTTCCACTATGGTCTTCCGGACGCGCCTCACCCGGGGCGACGAGGTGTGGACCACCAGTCCCGCGGTGGCGGGGTAAACACAGGCGGCCTGGATTGTCCTGGCCCCCCTTGCCTCTACCTCCACCAGGCAGACCCGGCAGGAGCCGATTTCGTTGATTTGCCGGAGGTAGCACAGGCTGGGGATCTCAATGCCGGCCAGGCGGGCGGCTTCTAAAACATTCAGCCCCTTTTCCGCCTCTATTTCCCTGCCGTCTATGGTCAGTTTTATTTTTTCAACCTCTTTTTCCGGGCTGTTATAAAGCTGCCCTTTCTTCCTGGCCAGCGGACCCGGTGTGTATTCCGGTGTTTCCAATAATTGCGGCCTCCTTTCTGGCGCCCCTGGCAATGGCTTTCTTCGGGCACTTGGCGTAACATGCCGCACACTTAGTACACTTCCCGGGATCGATGCGGTAAGTCTGTCCACGCGCGCCCGTTATGGCGCCCGCGGCGCAGACCCTGGCGCAAAGTCCGCAGGCGGAGCATTGTGCCTCGTCCACAGTGTAGTCCAGCAGCGCTTTGCACACCCCGGCCGGGCAGGTTTTATCCCTGACGTGGGCGATATATTCGTCCTTGAAATAACGCATGGTTGAGATTACCGGGTTGGGGGCGCTCTGCCCCAGGCCGCACAGTGAGGCGTCACGGACATCGAAGGCCAGTTCCTCCAGCAGTTCCAGGTCTTCTTCCTCTCCCCTGCCCTCCGTAATTTTTCTCAATGTTTCCAGCAGCCTTTTGGCGCCTATCCGGCAGGGCGTGCAGCGTCCGCAGGACTCGTCCTGGGTAAATTCCAGGTGGAACCGCGCTATGTCCACCATGCAGTTCTCTTCGTCCATGACGAGCATGTCGCCGGACCCCATCATCGAGCCGATGTCTTTTAATGACTCGTAGTCAAGGGGATGGTCCAGGTACCTTTCAGGTACGCAGCCGCCGGAGGGCCCGCCGGTCTGCACAGCTTTGATCTTTCGACCAGGTTCAGCCCCTCCGCCCACTTCTTCGATCACCTCGCCCAGGGTCAGGCCAAAAGGCACCTCCACCAGGCCGGTATAACGGACTTTTCCCACCAGGGAAAATATCTTGGTCCCTTTGCTTCCGGGAGTGCCCACCCGGGAAAACCAGGCCGGCCCATTCTGCAGCACCAGGGGCACGTTGGCCCAGGTTTCAACGTTATTAATCACAGTCGGCTGACCCCACAGACCGCGGACCACCGGAAACGGCGGCCTCTGCCGGGGAAAAGCCCGGCGGCCTTCTATGGAAGCTATCAGGGCCGTTTCTTCGCCCGAGACAAAAGCCCCGGCTCCCCGGACGAGTTCCAGCTCGAAAGAAAAATCAGTGCCCAGGATGTTTTTCCCCATCAGCCCGGCCGCCCCGGTCTTTTCCAGGGCTCTCTCCACCCGCTCGATAGCCAGCGGATACTCCTGCCGGATGTAAATGAAGCCCTTCCCGGCGCCAACCGCATAACCGCCAATGAGCATCCCTTCAATCACGCTGAAAGGATTGCTTTCCAGCAACCCCCGGTCCATGTAGGCGCCGGGGTCTCCTTCATCCCCGTTGCAGATCAGGTACTTCTCCGTACCACCGGCTTCTCGGGCCAGGCGCCACTTGAGCCCGGTGGGAAAACCGGCTCCACCCCGACCCCTCAAGCCCGAAGCCAGTACTGTATTGATTACCTCCACCGGGGATAGGCCGGACAGGACTTTTTCCAGGGCCAGGAATCCGCCCTGTTCCAGGTAACTATCCAGGCTGTCGGGGTCCAGGGTCAGGTGACGGTCGAGCAGCCACCGCACCTGCTTTCGCAGGAAAGGCAGTTCATCCAGCTTCGGGTAGAAACCCTGACCCGGACCAGGGCTGAAAGCCAGTTCCGGCACCAGCCGGCCCCTGACCAGGGTCTCTTCCACCAGCCGCGGAATCATACCCGGGCTAAGGTTGGGATAGAAAATTTTTTCCGGGAAAATGACCAGGTCCGGCTCCAGCTGGCAGAATCCGTGGCAACCGGTGAGCCTTAGCTCCACCGTTTCTTCCAGCCCGCGCTTTCTTATTTCAGCCTCGAGGGCCCGGGCCACCTCCAGGGCTCCGGAAGCCCGGCCGCAGCTGGCGGCCGACAGGCTGACCAGTCGCCGGCGCCCGGGAGCTGCTTGCAGCCGAAGCCGCAGGTTCTGGAGCTCACCGACAGTCCTGACCTTTTTCTGACTCATCACTTTTTACCGGCCAATTTTTCCACAATCTTTTCCAGGCTGTTCCGGGTCACCCGGCCATGATATTCGCCGTCAACCACCACCACCGGAGCCAGGGCGCAGCAACCAAGACAGTTAACCTGGTGGATGGCCACTTCTTTACCCGGTTCTTCCTTCCCGGGTTCCACTCCAAGAAGCCGGGATAACTCGGCGCTGACGGCTTCAGCCCCGCGCACATGGCAGGCCGTGCCGTGGCAGACGACCAGCTCATGCCGGCAGCCTGGCTTCATCTGGAAAGCCGAATAAAAAGTGGCCACTCCATAAACCTCGGCCGGAGATATGGCAAAATACTCGGCCGCCCTGGCCAGGGCTTCTTCCGGCAGGTAACCAAACTCCTGCTGCACCCGGTGCAGGAAGAGAATCAGGTAGCCTCTCCCGGCCGGCAGGGAAGCCAGCAGGCTTTCCAGTCTGTCATTCAGATTCTTCTCATTTTTCATCATTCAAGAATTCAGGCTCAGAGTGAATAATCCGTCCGTCAACCATGGTCAGCAGCACCCTGGTATCCAGGATATCATCGGGCTTAAGGCGGAACAGGTCCCGGTCCAGCACCACCAGGTCAGCCAGCTTACCCGCCTGAAGCGACCCTTTTTCCTTTTCGGAAAACTCGGCGTAGGCCGCCCTGATGGTGTATCCTTTTATGGCTTCTTCCAGTGAGATTTTTTCCTCCGGTATCCAGCCGCCAGGATTTTTACCGTCCAGGGTTTTCCTGGTAACCGCGGCATAAATTCCGGTCAGGGGGTTGAGCGGGGCCACCGTCCAGTCCGAGCCGAAGACCAGCACAGCTCCGGCCGCCTGCAGCGAACGGAAGGCGTAGGTGGTGCGAACCCGCTCCGGCCCGATTTTTCTTTCAGCCCAGCAGCCGTCATCGATGGCATGGTAAGGCTGAACCGAGGCGATTAACCCCAGCCTTCCAAAACGTTCCATATCACTCTTTCTCAGGTGCTGGCAGTGTTCAACACGCCAGCGCCGGTCGCGGGGTCCGTTCTCCCGGATTATTTTTTCCATGATATCCAGCAGGAGGGCATTGGCCCGGTCGCCGATGGCATGGACGGCCACCTGCAGGCCGGCCTCGTCAGCCAGCCTCAGCCGCTTCTCCATAATTCCTTCGGGAAACATGTGGGCGGCCAGCAGCCCGTAAGCCGCCGGGTTATCGGAATAGGGTTCGAAGAAAAGGGCGGTAGCCGAACCCAGGGAGCCGTCAACAAATCCTTTTAACCCGGCCAGCCGCAGAAAGGGGTGGCCGAAACCAGGTTTGATTTTCAGCCGGAGAAAACTGTCAATTTCCGGAATCTGGAAATAGACATACAGTCTGGCAGTCAATTCTCCGGCCCGGAGCAATTCCTGGTAAACCTCGAAGCTCGAAGCATCAGACATGTCATGAACGGAAGTGACACCGTTAGCCGCAGCTTCTTTCAGGGCCAACCTGACCGCCTCCATTTTTTCTTTCAGGCTGGGAGGCGGGATCACAGCGTAGACCAGGTTGGCCGCGGCATCCTTCAGGATGCCGGTCGGCTCACCCGAATGCGGGTCTCTGAGGATTTCGCCTCCGGGTGGGGAAACAGTGTTCCTATCAATTCCGGCCAGTTTCAGGGCCAGGCTGTTGACCAGCACCATGTGGCCATCGTAACGGTTGACGCAGACAGGATGGTCAGGAGTTACCGCGTCTATCCAGTCCCGGGAAGGCAGGACAGGAGGGTCAAACTGTTCGTGGTCCCAGTCTCCGTTTAAGATCCAGGAACCGGGCGGAAGTTCCCGGGCTTTGGCCGCAATCCGGCTGATGAATTCTTCAGGGGTGCGGCAGGTGCGGAGCTGCACCGAACGCAGGGCCAGGCCGCCGTTGAGGAAATGGGTATGGGCATCGATAAACCCGGGAAGCATCAGCTTGCCCTGGAGGTCAATAACCCGGGTCCGGGCGCCAATCAATTTCTTTATCTCGACGTTGGGGCCGGTCCTGACAATTTTATTCTGGACGACAGCCAGGGCCTCGACTTCCGGGCAGGAGTCGTCCGCGGTCCAGATATGTCCGTTTAAGAAAACGGTTTCGGCCATTGTTCCTCCTTGCTTCTGGCAACCGACCAGGCACAGGCTGGCCAGTATCAGCAGCGGCAGCAGGTTTTTTATTGAAGTCATATCTTTTTCCTTTATATATAATGACTGACAGCCAGACTCAAACTAGAGACGAGGTCAACCTGAGCGGCCACGGCTCTCGCTGTCTTCAATTTCATTCTAAGCCGGAAGTTACGATTTGACGATATCAGTCGCATCATAGAGGAAGCTCCAGTTCGGAGAAATCTGCTGGCAGGAAAAGCGGCCCCTCATAATTTTGTCTGACCTCGGCTTCTATTTCTTCCAGGGAAAAATCCAGGTCGCTGAAAAAATGGCAGGGCACCAGCAGCCGGATGCCGGTCTCATGGGCGGCCTGTCCCAGCTCCAGGGAATTGCTGTGCAGCAACCGTAAAAAGGGCAGCCGCTCAAGATACCTAAAGGGCGTGCTGCAGTCATGTATCAGGCAGTCAGCCCTGGCTGCCTGCTCCAGCAGCGGCCGATGGAGAGGGGTGTCACCGGAATAAACAACCCTGGCCTCAGCCGTCTCAAAGATGAAAGCCAGGGAAGATGAATGGTGAGGCACCGGCCAGCCGATTACTGCCAGCCCCGGTGAAATTTCAGTCCGGCAGCCGGGAAGAAGAGGCCTGGGTTCCAGCCGGTAAAGAATTTTTTCCCGGCGCAGTCCGAACAGGTCGATGAGCCTCAGAGAGAAGTCGATGGTTTCAGGTGAGCCATACAGGGGCACAGTTTTCTCTTCCTGCATCAGGCTGTGGACAAATGCCGGCAGGCCATAAAGGTGGTCGGCATGGACATGGCTGATGAAGATGGCCGAAACCTGCTGGGGCCGGCGGTTGGTCTTGAGGATTTTCTGGGTAAGAGAACCAGGGCAATCCACCAGCCAGAGCTCCGGTCCGGACTCGAGCAGGAAGCTGGTATTATCCCTGACGGCAGTAGGAACAGCCC
>DMVN01000126.1 GCA_003476685.1 Acidobacteriota bacterium
TTGCCTCCCGCCGCTATGATTACCACCCCGGCCGGAATGGTCTGCCCATCCTTCAAACGAACCCCGGTCACCCGGCCTTCCCCAAGAATCTCAGCAGCTTCCTGGCCGATGAAAAATTTTATTCCGGTCTTTTCCAGGCTGGTCTGCAACAGGCCGGCGCCGGTTTCATCGAGCTGCCTGGGTAGCAGCCGGTTGAAGACTTCAACTACCGAGAGCCGTTCCACACCCCTCATTCTAAGGGCCCTGGCCAGTTCCAGCCCCAGCAACCCACCACCCAGAATTACTACTTCCGGCCCGGACTTGATAGCTTCCAGCAATTCCAGGACATCCTCCAGCGTTCTGATGGTGAAGATGCCATCCTTATCCAGGCCGGGAAGAGGCGGAGTGGCCGGACAGGCGCCGGTGGCCAGGACTAAATAATCGGCTGTGAGTCTCCGGCCATCCTCAAATTCCACGGCCGGCCCGGAAGGATCAATGGCAGTGGCTCTTACCCCCAGCTGAATCTGCAGCCTCTGTCTTTCGGCCCAGCCCTCGGCAAAAGCAAACACTTTTTCCAAGGGAATCAGTCCAGCCAGAAAATCGATCAGGTTGGGCCTGGGGTAATAGGGGTACTTTTCCTCGCCACAGATTATTATGTCCGCGGCTGAATCAAGTTCCCGGATGGTCTTGCCGCTAATGGTCCCGGCCAGCCCGTTGCCGAGAATGACGACTCGCATCTGGATAACTTTCAGCTCGCTTCTGACAGTTTATTCTTTACGATAATTTCTGAAAAAACTCCTTGCCCACGCCGCACTGGGGACAGACCCAGTCATCCGGCAATGATTCAAACGGGGTGCCGGGCGGGATGTTGTGTTCGGGGTCCCCGACTTCGGGGTCGTAGACATAACCGCAGGCTGTGCATTCCCATTTTTCCATCTTCAGTTTTCCTCCTTTCTGTTAATCCCTATTATAAACTACCTGAGAATTAAAACAACTGAAAATTGGGTTCCCGGCCGCGACTGATTTCCAGGAGTTTTTCCTTCAACCGGCAATTGCGTTGAATTGGTTTGTCATTTTTTATAGCAATGTGAAGAGCCCGGTAGGAACCGATGATGATGCTCAACTTCCGGGCCCGGGTCAGGGCAGTGTAGAATAAATTCCTCTGCAACATTATGTAATGCTGGGTCAGCAGGGGCATGACCACGGCCTGGTATTCATTGCCCTGAGCCTTGTGAACTGAGATGGCATAGGCCAGCACCAGGTCGGCCAGTTCCTCTTTCTCGTATGAAACCAGCCGGCCGTCGAAATCCACCAGCAGCCCGAATCGTTCCGGGTCAACCTGGACTATCGTGCCCAGGTCCCCGTTGAAAACTTCTTTATCGTAATCATTCCTGACCTGCATAACCTTATCCCGAACCCGAAATTCCTTCTGACCGACTTTCAGACCATGACTTCCCGGATTCAGGGCTTTCTGCAGTTCCAGGTTCAGGTTATCCACCCCGGCCAGCCCGCGGTACATCGGCGTTATCACCTGGATCTGGGTAGATAGCGGGCTCAAACCCAGGCGGCGGGGAATATTATGCTGGCAGAGTTTGAGAATCAGCTGGAACACCTTGGCTTCATCTTCCTGGTGGAAAAAATAAAAATCAGATTCGGGGTCGCCCCGCCGGGGATAAACCAGGGGTTGTCCGCGGTTTATTCTATGGGCATTGACCACGATCAGACTCTCTTCGGCCTGGCGGAAAATTTCCTCCAGCCTGATGACTTCAACCAGACCGGAATCGATTAAATCCCTGAGCAGGTTCCCGGGCCCGACCGGAGGGAGCTGGTCCTTATCACCCACCAGAATCAACCTCATTTCTGGAGGAACTGCCCGCAGCAGGTGGTACATCAGCGGCAGGTCAACCATGGAAACCTCGTCAATGATCAGGGCTCCACCTTTAAGCGGATAATTCGGGCCTCGTTTGAACCGCCCCTCTTTAGGCTGGAATTCCAGCAGGCGGTGAATGGTCTTGGCTTCTCGCCCTGTGGTTTCAGCCAGGCGCTTGGCCGCCCGCCCGGTGGGAGCAGCCAGCAGAATTCTTTTCTGCCAGCTCTCGAATATTTCCACCATGGCCCGGACGATGGTAGTTTTACCGGTGCCCGGTCCGCCGGTGATGATGATGATCTTTTTCTGCAGGCTGCTGATGATGGCCTTTTTCTGCTCGGGTGAAAACCGCAGTCCTGTTTTCTTTTCCACCTCGGCTATTTTTTCTTCAGGAGAAAAATCGGGTTGGGGCGCAGACTGGGAAGCCAGGCGGGAGATGATCCGGGCCACTTCTTCCTGGGCCTGGTAGAAAAAGGGAAGATAAAGCCCGGAACTGCTGTCCCCTACTTCCCGGATAAGAGCCCGTTGGCTCAACAGCTCCTCCAGAGCCTGCTCCACCCGGGCCGGGCCCACCTGTAATTCCTGGCAGCATTTCTCCCGGACTTCCGACTCGTCCGAAAAAACGTGGCCCTGTTCATTATCCTTTTCCAGAAGATAAAGAATAAAAGCCTTGACTCTTTCCAGGGAATCGGCCGGCAGTCCCAGCTTCAGGGCAATCTGGTCGGCTGTCTTGAAGCCAACTCCCCAGATGTCCAGGCACAGTTGATAGGGATTCCGCTTCAGGACTTCAAAGGCAGCCTGGCCGTAGGTGCGGTAAATCTTGTAGGCCAGGGTGGTGGAGATTTGATGAGCCTGGAGGAAAATTATCAGGTCCCGAATTTCGCGGTGCTCTTCCCAGGACTTGAGAATTTCTGTCANNTTTTTTCTGGCCGATGCCCTCCACTTCTCTCAACTTTTCCGGCGAGTCGTTGAGAATCTCCACCGTCCGTTGGCCGAACTTCTGGACAATCCGTCCAGCCAGCACCGGGCCCACTCCCCGGATCAGGCCCGAAGCCAGGAATCTTTCCACTCCGCTGACCGAGCTGGGCAGGGTCAGGCTGAACGATTCCATCTGGAACTGGGGGCCGAACCTGGCGTTCTTTTCCCAGCGGCCGGTCAGTTTCAGGCATTCCCCGGGCGAAAGCGGGGGGAAGTTGCCAACGACGGTGATTTCTCCGTTTTCGGTTTTGATCTTGAAAACGGTATAGCCGTTTTCCGGGTTGTAAAAAATTATCTGTTCAACCGTTCCCTCAAGGCATTCCATCGGCTGTCAGGTTCTCCATAATAAGACCATCAGTCGGCTTTCAGAATGACCGGATCTCCGGGTTCCAGGCCCAGCACTTCGGCCGCTGGCCTC
>DMVN01000148.1 GCA_003476685.1 Acidobacteriota bacterium
ACCAGATTGCCCGGCAGTTTGTGGAGAGGGAAGGAGGAAGCTGATGGAATTCCTGCTGTAGATTATGACCGAAGAATTGCCTTCCTCTCACGTCCGCAGCGCCCTGGGTCAGCTCCAGGAAAAGCTGAGCCAGGAATTGCAGGCAGCCCGGGTAGGGATTCACAGCCTGAGAACTTTTGGCACCTGCCGCCGGCTGGTGGTGCTGGCCTGGCTTGAGGCCAGCCAGCCCGATGAGGAGGAAGTGGTCACGGGACCTCCACGGCAGGTGGCGGTTCAGGCCGACGGCAGTTATACCGCGGCCGCCCTGGGCTTTGCCCGGTCGCAAGGAGTGCCGGTAGAGAACCTGGAAGTCATAAAGACTTCCCGGGGTGAATACCTGGGTTTCAGGCGTCGGAAAAAAGGCCGGCCGACCGGAGACATCCTGTCTGAGGTGCTGCCAGCGGTCATCAGTTCCTTGAGCTTTCCCAAGAATATGCGCTGGGCCGACAAGAATTTTCGTTTTTCCCGGCCTATAAAGAACCTGCTGTGCCTGCTGGAGGGCCAGGTCGTTCCGCTGGAAGTGGCCGGGATAAAATCTTCCGACCACACTACGGGCCATTTTATTCAGGCCCCGGTTGAATTGGCTGTGTCTAATTTCGAAGAATACCGCCAGCGCCTGAAAGACCATCTGGTGGTGGTGGAGCCGGAAGAGAGGAAACAGGCCATCCGGCAGCAATTCCAGGAAAAGCTGGCCGGACTCGGGGCCGAGGTCTATCCCGACGAGGCCCTGCTGGAAAGGCTGCTGTGGAACGTAGAATGCCCGCTGGTAATCATGGGCAGTTTTCCTGAAAGTTACCTGGAATTGCCGCTGGAAGTCATAAGCACAGCCATGAGAGAAGGGCAGAAGCTGTTCTCGGTGGTCAGGGGTAAAAAGCAGCTGCCGTATTTTCTGGGGATAGCCGATAGTCCGGCTGACCCCCGCGGTTTTATCGCCGCCGGAAATGAACGGGTGCTCAAAGCCAGGCTGGAAGATGCCAGGTTCTTCTGGAAAAACGACCTCAAGGTCAACCTGGCCGAGCGGGCCGCCCAGCTCAAGAATGTGGTCTTTCAGGAGAAGCTGGGTAGCTACGGCGACAAGCTGGAGCGACTGCAGAAACTGGTGGCCTATCTGGCCGACCGGCTGGAGTTGAAGAAGGAAAAGAAGGACCTGGTGGAAGCGGCCAGGCTCTGCAAGGCTGACCTGCTGACCGAGATGGTGCGGGAATTCCCGGAGCTTCAGGGTAAGATGGGCGGTCTCTACTCCCGGGAACAGGGCTGGCCGGAAATGGTTTCCCGGGCCATCTATGAACATTACCTGCCGTCCGGTCTGGACGACCCGGTGCCGGCCTCAACCGCCGGGGCAGTCCTGTCCCTGGCTGACAAGCTGGACACGGTGGTCGGAGTGTTTGGAGTAGGGGTCAGCATCAGCGGTTCCAGCGACCCCTTCGGTTTGAGAAGGCAGGCTCTGGCCATCTGCCAGATAATCCTGGAAAAGAGATTTCACCTGTCTCTGCCCCGCCTGCTGGACAAGGCTGTTTCCCTGCTGCAGGACCGGCTGACGGTTCCCCGGGAGCAATTGAGAAAGGTGGTGCTGGAATTTATCGAGGGCCGGCTGCGTTACATACTGGAAAAACAGGGCTATCGCTATGACCTCATCAACGCCGCCCTGGCTCCCGGTCTGGAAGACCTGGTTCAGACCGAAGCCCGCCTGAAGGCTCTGAGCCAGCTCAAGGAAAGCCCGAACTTTGAACCGTTCATCCTGATGGTCAAACGGGTTAAGAACATAGTCAAGGAACCACCTCGGGCCCGCCTGAACTCAGCCCTGCTCAAGGAGAAGGAAGAAAAGGAACTGTACTCAGCCCTGAAAATTATCAGGAAAAACGTGGAGGAGATGCTGGCCCGGAATGATTTCGCCTCAGCCCAGAAGATGATCTTCCGCCTGCAGCCACCGCTGACCGCATTTTTTGACCGCGTCCTGGTAATGGCCGAGGATAAAAAAGTCAGGAACAACCGCCTGGCGCTGCTATCGCAGATTCTGGCCCTAACCGCTGAACTGGCAGATTATTCTCAGGTAGTGGTGGAGAATGACTCCCGCTGAGCCCGGGGACAGTCCTCAGGAACTTTCCACTTTGTATTCGTCACTATCTGTTTCATCCACCTTTTCGGTCTGTTTCCGGTCGGCGAACTTATGTTCCAGGGAAATAATCTTAACCAGGTTGCCGGGATAATTCTGACCCTTCTTGTTCCCGTAAGCGTTGAACTGAACTCCCACCCGATAGGGAAAGTTCTTGTTATCGGAGGCGGTGGACCAGCGGACTGAGCCCAGCTGGCTGAGTGGCACCCTTTCCCCGGGGATAGACAGCTGCAGGGAAAGTTCGGTTCCCGGCTTTAAATGCTGGCGGCAGAGAAAACTGAGGCCTCCCCGGCTGATGTTCTGCAGCGGGCAGAATTCCTCGTCAAAATCCTTCTTCTGACCCAGCCACCGTTCCTTGCGGTAGGAGACGGTCGCTCCGGGGATGACAAACCTCTGGCTGAGGCGCTTTTCTTCCGGATAGATGTCCGGCTGAGTTTTATCTTCAGGCGTAGACATGTTGATTATATTTATAACTTAGAAAATGACGTTTGTCAAAAAGAGAGATTCAGGGATTCAATAGGTCAGGGCTTCGGCTTTAGCCGGCTTCAGCTTGATGGTCACCTCGGTGCGAAGTTCCTGCTTTTCCAGGCTGGTGAAGGTAAAGTTGATTTCCGGTTTTTTCACAAAGCTGGCCGGAAGCCGGGCTGGCGGTTTTTTCTTCCAGTCCTTGAGAGCCCCGGCGATGGCCGAGACTGCATCCAGGATGGAAATTCCGCGAAAATAAGGAGGGTCTTTTT
>DMVN01000262.1 GCA_003476685.1 Acidobacteriota bacterium
CGGCCTGTCCCATCAGGTTGTTGCCGTCGATTAAATAGGCCATACTCGAAACAGCCCGACCTTTCCTTGAATTTGCCTAAAAAGTCTGGCTCAGCCCGGGGGCCAGCCCAGGCGGCGTCCACCCAGCAGGTGGAAATGGATATGAAATACTTCCTGCCCGGAATCGGGCCCGCTGTTAACTACCACCCGGAAACCGCTCCGGTCGATTCCTTTTAGCCGGGCGATTTCCCCGGCCTTGAGCAGTATTCTGCCCAGCAGCCCGGCCTGTTCCGCTTCGGCTTCCTTCAGCCCCGGCAGGTGAGTCTTAGGAATGATCAGAGTGTGGACCGGAGCCTGGGGCCGGATGTCGTCAAAGGCCAGAATTTCCTCATCTTCATAAACGATGGCCGCCGGAATTTCTTTTCTGATAATTTTGCAGAAAATGCAATCGCTCATGTTTTGCTCCCCGTCCTGTTATTGTGGTTATTCTTAAGACGTTCAATCCTCACTCCCAATCGGATCAACTTTTCTTCAATTTTTTCATAACCGCGGTCCAGGTGCTCGATATCGTTGATAGTGGTCTGACCGGTGGCTATCAGTCCGGCCAGCACCAGGCTGGCTGAAGCCCTGAGGTCGGTAGCCACCACTTCCGCTCCTGACAGCGGCGTCTTCCCCCTGACAATGGCTTTATCACCCTGGATTTCAATGTTGGCTCCCAGCCTGATGAGCTCGGTGGCGTGGCCAAAGCGCCGGTCGAAGATGGTTTCGGTGATGATGGAAGTCCCGCTGGCCTGAGTCATCAACACCATGAACTGGGCCTGCATATCGGTGGGGAAACCGGGGTAGGGGGCGGTGGTCACGTCCTGGGGCTTGATTTCCTGGCTACCGGTGACCCGCAGGGCTCGCCGGCCGGCCTTTTCTACCCTGGCCCCGGAAATGATCAGCTTGTCCGTCAGGGCCTCCAGGTGGGCCGGTTCTACCTCTTTCAAGAGCAGGTCACCGCCGGTCAGAGCCGCGGCTACCATGAAGGTTCCGGCTTCGATTCTGTCGGGAATAATCCGGTGTTCGGCCGGGCCGAGTTCTTCCACGCCTGTTATCCGCAGAGTCTCTTCCCCGATCCCCTCAATCCGGGCACCCATCTTGACCAGCAGCTGGCACAGACTGCTGACCTCGGGTTCAAGGGCGCAGTTTTTCAGGACTGTTTCGCCCCGGGCCAGGGTGGCAGCCATGACCAGGTTTTCGGTCCCGGTGACTGTCTTCTTTTCAAATTCGAATTCTGTCCCCTTGAGTTTTCTGGCCTCGGCTACGATGTAGCCGTGTTCCAGGCTGATGCTGGCTCCGAGTTTCTGCAGGCCGTTAATGTGGAGGTCAACCGGCCTGGTGCCGATGGCGCAGCCTCCGGGCAAAGCCACCACTGCTTTGCCCTTCCTGGCCAGCAGCGGGCCCAGCACCAGTATCGACGCCCTCATGGCCCGGACCAGCTGATAAGGGGCCTGGTCGGAGACTATCTTTTCCGTCTTTATTCTCAGTGATTTCTTTCTGGTCTCATGTTCGGCTCCCAGCTCTTTCATCAGGGTCAGCATGGTTTGCACATCCTTGACCAGGGGGACGTTGCTGAGCCGGATTTCTTCAGCCGTAAGCAGAGAAGCGGCGATGGCCGGCAGGACGGCATTCTTGGCCCCGCTTATGGTCACTTCGCCGCGGAGCTGGTAGGGTTTCTCAGTATAGATTCTCAGAGCTTCCATGCCCTGATTTTAGTTGAGCTTCTGAGAAAATTCAAACTCGCCTGGCAAACGGGCTGGCTTAAAGAGAATTCAGGGCTTGATTGAGGTCTTCAATTATGTCGTCGGGATTCTCGGCCCCCACGCACAGCCTGATGAGCTGGGGCGGTATGTCAGCCATTCTTCTGGCCTCTTCCCCCTGTTGCTGGTGGGTGGAAATGGCCGGGATGGTGGCCACGCTCTTGATCCGACCGAGGTCGGTGGCCCGGAAAATGATTTGGAAGCGGTCGAAAACTTTCCTGGCATTTTCTGGCGGACCGTCCACCCGGAAGCTCATCAGGTGGCCATAACGATTGACCTCCTGTCCGCGGCCGTCGTCAGAGTCCACCAGTTTCATGTATTTTTTAGCCAGGGGGTGGAGCTTGTAGCTGGGCAGCCCGAGGTAATCAACCTGGTAGACCCGTGGATGTTTTTCCAGGAACTCAGCCACCTTCTGGCAGTTCTGGCTGACTATGTCCATTCTCATCCTCAGGGTGCGGAGGTCGTTGAGGGCCATCAGGGCGTTGAAAGGAGAAGCGGCCGGGCCGTTGTCGCGGTAGGGCCAGAATTTCACGTACTCGGCAAAACTGGCCTTGAAATTAGGGTCATCATTCTTGATTTTGGTGATGATAGGTTTCTTGCTGATCAGAGCCCCGCCGATGGCCAGACCCCCGGTGGTTATGGATTTGGTCAGCGAATGGACCACGATATCGGCCCCGTAGGCGATGGGTCGCATCAGGGCCGGGGTGGCGCAGGTGGCATCGAAGATCAGCGGTATTTCCCAGGAATGGGCCAGGTCAGCCAGGGCCTTGATGTCACAGAATGATTGCTGAGGGTTGCTCGGGGCTTCCACATAAAGGAAACGGGTATCTTCGTCAATCTTGGCTTTCCACTCTTCAATGTCTTCCGGGTGAAGTACCCAGCGCACTTCTATGCCTCTTTCCTTCATCTTCCGCACGGAAAAGTGCTGGAAGGTTCCGCCGTAAAGCTGGACGGAGGAGACGAAATTTATCTTTTCCGGACCCTCTTTCTGTTTGACCAGGAAAGGGTCAACGGCCATCATGATGGCGGCCATGCCCGAGGCTGTGACCACACAGGAAGTGTCGTAGCCAGACTTGTAACCTTCCAGCAAAGCCAGGACATATTCAAGGTAATAGGTAGTGGGGTTGGCTATCCTGGTGTAGCACCAGGTGGGGATGAGGTAGGCCAGGGCGGCTTCCAGCTCGTCCGAATCCCGGTAGCCCTGGGAAGTAGCCAGGTAGAGTGGTTCCACGATAGCTCCCTGGTTGCGGTCGA
>DMVN01000133.1 GCA_003476685.1 Acidobacteriota bacterium
TGGTGGCTGGTTATAAACACACCGGAAAAAAGATGTATCTGGATTATGCTCATCAGCTTCTCTGGCACACGCTTGAAGCCAATAAGAAGATGAAAGAAGCAACCGGAGGGCGGTTTGAGTTCTGCGGTCATTACAATACCTACAGCCGGAAATTCTATGAGGATGATGACGGGCTGGTGGTGGTTTCCAACCTGTACGAAATGCCCTACCTCAAGATTTTCGAGAAGGGAGCCCGGGCCGAGCATTTTGACCTGCAGGAGATCTGGGATGGGGAAGGCCGGATCAGGCTGGTCAACCCCACCAACTCCAGGTTGAAAGCGGTGGTGCACCTGCCGGCCAACTGGAAGACGGTCCAGGTTTTGAGCCTCGGACCAATAGCCGAGTATTTTTCAGGCAACATGGCTACCGGCGGCGCTCCGGTGGAATTCACCCGGAGCGGGCAGAAGGTTGAATTCCAGACCGCCCCGATGAGCCTGTACCAGATTTTAATGAAAGAGTGAAAAAATTAGAGTTCTGAATTAATTAATCACCAGTCAGCTTTCGGGTTACCGCTAATTTGCTGCGCGTTAGAATTAACCTTATTCACCGAGCTTAAGACTGATAACGGGGAAAATCTTAATGACAACAGTGATAAAATAATTCAGTTCAATCTTAAAAAGCTCCAGTCTTCAGGGGAATCAGCGAGAAAGGTAAGCCAGGACAGCATGAACTAAAGCTGTCAGGAATAGCAACACTCCCAGGCGGCGGTGCCAGGCGAAATGGACTTTCACCCATTTCTTTCCGGTGCTCACCTGGAAAAGGATCAGGATCAGGTTCACTATACCCAGAAACAAAACCAGCGATATTCCAGCGATGGTCATACCTGCCCTCCCCTTATTCTGCGATTTTAATCCTGACTGAAGCCGGCCCGGCGCTGCCGTGCAGGTTGCAGGTGGCTTCGGCCACGATTTCGGTTTCAGCCTCGATTTTCAACTTGATTTCCCGGGAAAAGTCGGCAGCTTCCGGCCGGTTGGATGAAGAAAAATCCCAGCGGGCGATTTCTTTGCCGTTGGCCAGGACCACCAGACGTTTGGTGTAATGCAGGCTGCTGTTGCCGCGGTGATGGACTTTGACGATTATGGTGGCTTCTTCCCCGGCCTTGACCGCGGCCGGAGCTTCAATGGAGACGGCCGATTTGTTGGCCAGGAGCGGCAGGGCCAGGACAGCCAGCAGCAGGCTTAAAACTAAAATGCCTTTTACCTTCATCTTACCTCCTCTTGCCTTGTTATATTCAAGGTAACAGAAATACCGACCATTATCTTCATTTATTTCGGCTTATCTTCAATCCCACAAATTCGTTAACCTTAACCATTATACACGATGCTGCTATTTACGATAACAATGCGGTCAGAAACGGGTCAGAGCTTATGGTAAATCTCAGGCCGGCGGTCGGCGAGAAAATGCTTCCGGGCCGGGCAGTCCCGCAGCCGGCTGAAGTCAAGCTCGGCCAGAAGGAGGTCTTCTTTTTCCCGGACAGCCCTGGCAATAACCTGGCCCGACGGGTCGACTACGAAAGAACCGCCGTCAAATTCCACCGCCTCTTCCTGTCCCACGCGGTTGGCCAGGGCGCAGAAATAGCCGTTCTGGAAAGCAGCTACCTGAAGCTCGGCCTCGAACAGCCCGGCCGGCCACTCGCCCTTGGCCCCGGCCTGGGGCGTTACCACTAACTCGGCTCCTTTCAGGGCCAGGGCTCTCATGTACTCCGGGAAGTGGCGGTCATAGCAGATGGCCACCCCCAACTTTCCCACAGCCGTCTGGAAAACTCCAGCCCCTAAATCACCGGGGCGGTAGTAACCTTTTTCATGAAAGCCAGGGGCTTCCATCACATGAACCATTCTGTTCAGGCCGAGCAGGCGACCGTCGCTGTCTATCACCGGTGATGAGTCATAAGTTTTTCCGTCCCGAATTTCCAGCAGGTTAAAAATGACCACAACTCCCAGGTCGGCGGCTTTTCTGGCCAGAATGTCAGTAGTCGGGCCGGGCACCGGTTCGGCCCAGCCTTCAAAACCGGGCTCAGCCGGGTGCTGGGGCAAAAACGGGAGGAAAGAAAGCTCCGGGAAGACGACAACCTGAGCGCCGTTTTGGGCGGCTTCTTCCAGTCGAGCCAGCCCTTTTTTCAGGTTTTGGGCCCGGTCCTGAGAACAGGCCAGCTGAACCAGAGCGATTTTTATCTTTCTTTCGGTCATGGGCGACCTCCCTTTTATCGGCAATAATTTTTCACTCCAGCCGGGCCGATGGTAACAATAACTTTTTTACTGATTCATTTCAACCTGAAGATGAGTCGGGTGGTGGCTTATCGCAACCTTATAGTCATAAAAATCTGGCAGGCTGCAAAAATTATTCCGCAGTTCTCCAGAGCTGCGTAGGTGGCCAGCAAACTTTGATCAGCAGTTAAAGCCTGAGATAGACAGCGGTAGTAGATAGTCTCACACACGTTTTCTTCGGGATTGGCCAGCGCTCCTGGCGGTCCGGCCAGAAAGGTCAGACTAATCAAAACAACCAAAGAGATGGCAGTTGTGGTTTTTAGTTTATTCATCGGGACCTCCTTTCGGCTTTAAGCTGTGCAAAATTCATTCCAGCCTCAGTCGGCCCTGATAGGGGAAGCCATTCCGGTTTTTGGTAAACGGCTATTTACTCCGGTCGGAGCTGGAGCAAGATACATTTACTTCCGGGTTCCAGGCCTTCTACCGGGTGTATAAGGTCAACGATAGATTATCGGGTTGAACAGGAACTTGAAGCTGCCGTGGGCCTGGGCCCGGTGGATGACATCAAAACCGAGGAGGATCACTTTGCCTTTCCCCAGTTCACAGGCCACGGCGGCCGATTTGTGCTGGAGTTTCTCGCCGTTGAGCAGTATTCCGCTGAGAAGCGGGTTATAGGCCGGGTACCAGGCTAAATTCTGGACCCTGGTCGTCACCGGGCCTTCGGGTTTGGTCAGCTCAAAGACCGGGCTGAAGTAAGAAAAAATAGCCGCTTCCCGGTCATAACCGTAGGCTTCGGGCCGGGAACCGTCCACCACCACTTTTAAGATGGAACCAGGGGAGTAAACCCTGACCCGGTCGGATGAAGGACCGGTTGCTTCACTTTCAGACCGGCTCTGTCTTCTGGGTTCGATGATATTTTTGAGCGGCAGGCCAAAATACTCGATGGCGAAATCGGCCGAATTTTCCACGGCTACCAGGACACCGCCGTTCTGGACGAAAGAGTTCAGAGCGGACACGCCTTCTGTCCCGATGCCCCCAGCGTATTCAGGCGGCACTTCGCCCTGGCGTCTTCCTTCCAGGATGGTCCGGGCTGCCAGTGACGGCAGGATAAGGTGAGTATAATTTCTTTCCAGCCGGCCGGCCCGGATTTCGGCGTTATGCACTATCCTGAAATCGAATTCAAATTGTTCCAGCACCCAGCGAGTCCAGCCTTCATCCATGCTGGCGGTCCAGGGCTGGTAGATGGCCAGACGGTATTCTTTGAGCGGCTGGGTTCTGGCCGGTTCGACCGAGTCCACCGCCTCAATTTCCAGGCCCAGGCCGCGAGCCAGGGAATTAAGCCTGGCCTGGTCCACCCGGCTCCGGTCAATGACCAGGCTTCCGGCCCGGTAGGTTTTGTGGCCGGTTGTAATCTGCCGATCGAGAAAAGACACGGGCAACCGGTTTTTCAGCAGCCGGTTGGCCAGGATGACCGAGTGGTTGGAGCTGCTATCAACGATGAAGTATTTTCCCCCGCTGGCAATCCGGGTGTCAGGAAGTTGGACAGAGGGAAGAAGTTTCAGGTTGGCCTCAAACTTTTCATTAACTTCGACCACTCGTACTCCCATCTGAAGCGGCAGGGTCCAGCTGGCTTCATCGTAGGGTAAATACTGGGCCGGGTCCCGGCCAGGCGGCAGGGGGTAGGCTTTGCTTTCCAGCAGGTCCTTGACGAAAGCCCGGAAGGGCTGGGCCAGCAGGACCACATAGGTTCCGGTCGGATATTCCAGGCCCCCGACTTTGAAGGCCTTGACGGCCTGATGCACCTCAGCCCCGTTCTGCTGGATGACTTCCAGCAGCTTCAGGGTGGTGGGCAGGTCATTCTGGTCTTCGGGAATGAGATAGGCATAAGGCGGTTCGTTCTGGCCCTTGTTGACCTGGCGTTCGGCAAAAAGGTAGTAGTTTTCCAGATATCTTTCTTTTTTCTCCGATATGGTCTTGAGGAAAGACAGGGCCACTATCTGTTCATATTCCACTATGTCCCGCAGCCGCCACCAGCCCCCGGGCCAGGGTTCAAGGTTGGTGCTCTGGAGTTCGTTGCCGGCACCCGAAACCCGGATGTCCGACGGCCTGAGAAAAATAGGAGACGCCAGGTTGACGCTGGCCGCTTCCGACAGGACGCCCAGGGCGTTGTGGCGGAGCGGGGCCGCCCGGTTGGCGGTGTTGTACCAGCCGTCAAAAATGGTGTTGGTGGCTACCCCGGTTTTGCCGGCCCGGGTCAGGCTGATAACGGCTTCCCCGGTCAGCTGGTAAAGCTCCCGCAGGAGCAGGGGGTCCAGGTTGGGGTTGATGGGGTCCTGGTATGGCGGCAGGAAAAGCCGCGGCCCGTTGGAGCCCATCTGGTGGACATCATAAACCAGCAGGGGAAACCATTCCCGGTAGAGAACCCGGGCCATTAACCGGGTCTCTTTCTGGGTCAGCATGAACCAGTCGCGGTT
>DMVN01000191.1:0-1585 GCA_003476685.1 Acidobacteriota bacterium
ACCTATGGAAGCCGTAAATCTATTGATGGCTTCATTATCTTCCAGCTGCCAGGAGGTTTCGGCCCATTCGTAGCCCCTGGCCCTGGCCCGCCGTTCCAGTTCGTCGTAAAGCAGATAGGCCAGGCCAGTGTGCTGGAACCGGGGCAGGACACCAAACACCACCGCCCTCATCCCCTTGATTTTACGCCGGTTAAACATCAGCTGCAAAAAGCCAAACGGCAGCAGCCGGCCGTTCAGTTCTTTAATTATTTCATTGTAATTGGGCAGGCCGAAAGCAAAGCCCACTTCCCGTCCTTCGTGCATGGCAAAAACCACCAGCTCCGGGTCGGCAAAATGTCTCAACCTGTCGGCCATGAAGTCCATTTCCTTCTCGGTCCAGGGCACAAAACCCCAGTTCCGGGACCAGGCCTCGTTGTAAATGTAGGCCACTTTCCGCGTTTCCTCGTATATCTTTTTCATGTTAACCGGGCGCAGGCCAAAAGAGTGAGCCGACCTGATTTTTTCCAGCACTGCCCGGACCTTCTCCTGAGTCTCATGGTCTTTGGTCATGTAAAAAGCATAGAGGTCCTTGGCCTTGGTCAACCCGGCCTTCTCCATCAGCTCTATATAATACGGTGGATTATAGGGCATCATGACCACCGGCGGGCGGTCAAAACCCTCCAGAAGAAAAGCGCATTCATCATTCATGGAAAGGTTCATCGGACCGCGTAAGGTTTCCATCCCCCGGTCCTTACCCCACCTGGCTACCGTATCCAGCAGGCTGCGGGCCACCTCCAGGTCGTTATAGCTCTCGTAAAGACCGAAAAAGACTACCTTTTCCTGATGGAATTGGTTGTGGCGGTGGTCGATGATGGCCGCAATCCGCCCCAGCACCCGGTCAGCCTGGAGAGCCAGGAACAACTCCATTTCAGCATGTTCAAAAAAGGGATTCTTCCGGCGGTCGAGCTTGTTCTTAACCTCAAACAGGAGCGGCGGCACCCAGTTGGGGTCGTCTTTATAGATTTCCCAGGGAAACCTGATGAATGATTTCAGGTCTTTTTTGTCAACAACCTGAATTATCTTAATATTGCTCATTCTGGCACCCTGAAAATAATTTTTTTTGATTTTACCAGAAGTCTCCTTTTTTTTCAGCAATTAATTGTCAAAGGAAAGTTGAATTGTTCTCCGGGTTAATGGTAAAAAATAGGCAGGAGATAAAATGAAAACTGCAACCAACTTTACCGAACTCAGGCCGGAACAGCTTTACTGGCGCTGTCCCTTAGAGGCCATCGATTACGAAACTACAGCCGAGTGCCCGGCCTGCGAGGATATCATCGGCCAGGACCAGGCCCTCAAATCCCTTAAGACCGGACTGGAAATCAAGAGCCGGGGTTATAACATTTTCATCACCGGCATGGTGGGCACCGGCCGCACCACCACCATCAAGAAATTCCTGGAGAAAATCAGAACCACCGAGGAAATACCCGACTACCTGCTTTATGTCAATAATTTCAACAAGCCTGACGAGCCCCTGCTGCTGACTCTGCCCGCCGGTCAGGGTCGAGTGCTGAAAGAAGGTCTGGAGCGCTTGATTAACATGCTCCGG
>DMVN01000191.1:1707-3191 GCA_003476685.1 Acidobacteriota bacterium
ACCCGGCCGGACCTGATACCGGTGGTCGACGGCCAGCCCACTCCCTTCAACAAGCTCGAAGCCCTGGTCCGGGAAGAAAAAATGACCAGGCAGCAGCTGGAGGAACTCAAGAAAAAATACGAACAGCTGACCGAACAGCTGGAAAAGCTCGTGGGAAAGCTAAAAGAAATAGATGAAGAAACTCAGACTCTGCTCAAAAACCTGGAAATAGAAGCTTGCACCCCCCTGATTAAAGGCGGCCTGTCCGACCTGAGGGCCAGACTGCCCTATCCCGGTGTCCAGCGCTACCTGGACGAAATCGAGAAGAACCTGGCCCGGGACCTGGACCTGTTCAAAGCCGGGGCGAAAGAGGAATCTGAAAAGGAAAGCGGCCAGGACCCTTACCTCCCCTACCGGGTTAATCTCCTGGTGGACAACTCGGAAACCAAGGGCGCCCCGGTGATAATGGAGACTTCTCCCACCTATCCCAACCTTTTCGGCACCATTGAATATGCCTACAGCCGCTTCGGCCTGGCCCAGACCGACTTCACCCGGATCAAAGCCGGCTCTTTCCTTAAGGCTAACGGTGGCTATCTGGTGCTGAATGCCCTGGACGTCCTGACCGAGCCCGGAGTCTGGTCGACGCTGATCCGGACTCTCCGCTACCAGGTTTTCGAGATTCAGAACCCGATTTCCCTGTTTGCCATCTCCCCCACCCGCCTGAAACCGGAGCCGGTTCAGTGCCGGGTCAAGGTCATCCTGATTGGCGATGATTACCTTTATAACCTGCTCTATTTCTACGACGAGGATTTCAAGAAGATTTTCAAGGTCAAAGCCGAGTTTGACTCGGAGATGGATAAAAACAAGAAGGCCATCAATGATTACGTCCGCTTCCTCAAGAAAATCTGCGATGAGGACAAGCTGCGGCCGGTGGATAAAGAGGGCATTGCGGCCATCGTGGAATTTGGCCTGAGGCTGGCCGGCTGGCAGAAGAAACTTTCTACTCGTTTTCATCTGATAGCCGACATTGTTCGGGAAGCTGATTACTGGGCCAAGCAGAACGGAAAGGATGTCATCTCCCGGGAAGAAGTAAAGAAAGCCATCCAGGAAAAAATAGAACGGGTTAACCTGGTGGAAAGGAAAATCCAGGAGCTGATAGAAGAAGGCACCATCCTGATCGACACCGAGGGCCGGGTGGTGGGCCAGGTTAACGGCCTGGCCGTCTATGATACCGGCGAGCTGACCTTCGGCAAGCCCACCAGGATTACGGCCCGGACTTCCACCGGTCGGGCCGGGGTGATTAACATCGAGCGGGAAGCCGACCTCAGCGGCCGCACCCATAACAAGGGGGTGCTGATTCTGAGCGGTTATCTTCGCGGGAAATATGCTCAGGACAAGCCCTTTGCTCTCTCGGCCAGCATCGCTTTTGAGCAATCCTATTCTGGTGTTGACGGCGACAGCGCCACAGCAGCTGAAGTCTATGCCATTCTGTCCAGCCTGTCCGG
>DMVN01000224.1 GCA_003476685.1 Acidobacteriota bacterium
CCAGTCCAGCATCATCTTGGCTGCCAGCAGGGTGGCGATGGGATTGACCTTGTAAAGGCCAGCGTACTTGGGGGCCGAACCGTGAGTGGGTTCAAAAACGGCATACTTATCTCCGATATTTCCGGCGCAGGCAAAACCCAGGCCGCCGACCAGCTGGGCGGCCAGGTCGGAGATGATATCACCGAAAAGATTCTCTGCCACCAGGATATCATAATCAAAAGGATTCTTGATGAGCCACATACACATTGCATCCACATTGGCCTCATAAAACTTGATATCGGGGTATTCGGCTGCCACCTGGCGCGCTACCTTCAGCATTAAACCTCCGGTTTCCCGAAGGACATTGGGCTTCTCCACCAGGGTAACTGATTTCCTTTTATGTTTGCGGGCATATTCAAAGGCCGCCCTGACTATTCTCTCGCAACCTTTCCTGGTCATAATCCTGGTAGAAACGGCGATTTCATCGGCCGGCACATCCTGGAAATCCTTCATCTTGGGATGAAGGGACAGGGCCTGCCTGACCTGGTCGGGCAAGGGATAAAATTCCACCCCGGCGTAGCTACCTTCGGTATTTTCCCTGAAAATTACCAGGTCAATATTATCTTTATAATTGAGCGGGTTACCCGGATAGGCCTTGCAGGGACGAAGGTTGATATAAAGGTCAAATAGCTGCCTCAGCTTGACAATCGGGCTGACGTAGGACAGCCCCTGGCCCTGGAGCTCAGGTACCAGCTCCCGGGCGGCATCTTCCTTCGGTTTGGAAGTGATGGCCCCGAACAGACAGGCATCAGTTTCTTTCAGGAGCTTGATGGTCCTATCGGGCAGGGCATTTCCTTCCTTGCACCAGAACTCCCAGCCAATATCACCGTAGATATATTCGGCGTCAAGATTTAATCGGTTGAGTACAATCATAGCCGCCTCGACCACTTCCTTGCCTATTCCGTCACCTGGTAGAATTGCCAGTCGATACTTCGCCATTTTATTTCTCCTTCTGGAATATTTTTGCTTTCAGGAAGTGCTATTATGCCCGAAATTGGCTGGAGGTGTCAATCAGACTGACGGCTGGTCAAGCCAGCCTCAATCAGGAGTTTTCCTTAATCCCGCCCTAAAAAAAGGGGCCTCCGGCGGAGGCCCCTGTCGGCAGTTCGGTCACCAATCGGCTATTCCAGCCAGACCTTCACCGTTTCGTCTTCTTCGTTAACCTCGATTATAGCCAGCGGACCGGCCTTTTTGAGTTCGGCCAGCAGCTGTTCCAGGTTCAGGCTGCAGCCGCTGCTCATCTTAACTTCCTTGTTTTCAGCGCAGCGGGCAAAAATTTCCACCAGGGCGATGGGCATGGTAATTTTAACCTTCTCTTTCCCGGTCTTGGTGTCGGTAACCAGAACCTTGAACCACTTGACTTCTTTAACCGGTTCAACTCTGGGGCTGTCCTGGACGGCTTTCTTAATAACCTGATAATCATCTCTGTCTCCTGCTCCGAACAGGGCAGCCGTCAAGAACAGGGTGGCTAGCAGCAGCGTGGTGAGCAGAATTACTTTTTTCATGATGTTCCTCCTTGTGTTGTCATTATTTATTCAATCCAGATTTCGACGATGTTGCCATCTTCTTCAATCCGGACTAATTTTTCTTTGGCTTTAGCCAGGTCGGAAATAATCCGGTTTAAGTCATAGCCTTTTTCCTTCATCCTGGCTTTTTCTTCCTCCGGAATGGCCTGGATGGCCAGGTCGGCCAGGGCCAGAGGCAGATTTATGGAGATTGATGGCGCCTTCTTGCCTTTTTCGTAGACCCTGATTCTCAGCAGCTTCAACCCGGTCCGGTCCGACCTGTCAGGAACGTCTCTCAGGGCCTGGGGTGAAATTCTGAGAACGGCAATCCTGGCCCGGTCCACCAGTTCCTGGTCGCGTTCGGTCTCCAGCAGCTTCAGCAGAACCGGCAGGGCTTTCGAAGCCAGGTTCTTATCCTGGAGATAGCTCATCTTCATGGCCGCATAATAACGGATGACTTTAGAAGGGCTGACCAGTTTTTCCTGGAGAACCCGGCTGAAATCCTTCTGACCCCGGTTGTAGAGCTTGAAAGCCAGGTCAACGATGGCAATCTCAGCTTCTTCCACCAGTCCCTGAACCCGGTCTGGCCGCTGCAAAAAGGCTTCCAGGGATTTCAGGGCTTCTTTTTCTTTTCCCTCCTGCTCGGCCTGGCACTTGCCGAGGTAAAAGAGCGCCTGGGAATAATAACTGCTTCCGGGGTAATCCTTGATAAGCGTGGCCAGTTTCTTTTCAGCTTCCGACCAGTTCTTGTCGAAAATCAGCACCTTGGCTTCCTGCAGGAGTTTTTCATCAGCCCGGGCCGGGGCCTGGGCTGATAGGGGCAGCCAGGAACCTACGACCATGATTATTACAAGCAGAATGATTGTTTTCTTTCTCACCTCAGACCTCGCTTTGCTGGAGTTCCTTTTTGACCAGGTTGATCTTGAGCAGGAGCTGCTTGTCCTCAATCATCTTCCGCACTCTTTCCAGCTCCGCCGCTGATAACTCCGGGCTGAGCTGGCTGAGTTCCAGGAACAGCAGTTCTATCTGGTCGCAAATGGCCCGGGCTTTCATCAGGCGCAGGTCATCCAGCTGGTTGTTCAGGTATTTCTTATCGGTTAGCAGTTGCCGGATCCTTTCCTGCTGCAGAAGGCTGGAAGCCGGGGCCGACCCGGTTTGCAGAATATCCAGCAGCAGATACTGGCTCCTCTCCAGGTAATCTATAGTTTCTTTTCTGGCCAGGACCAGGTCCACCCGGTCTACCAGTTCAGCCGGCATAGCAATGCCGGTTTCCTGGCGAGCCGTCAGCCGGCCCGGCTCCCGGGACTTAAAGACCAGAAACGTCAGGGCCCCGCCCAGAAGCAAACCCAGAAACAGGCCAGCGGCCAGCGGTTGCCACTTCCAGAGACGCCAGCCGCCGCCAGCAGTCGCCGTCGCCTGGCGTTCTTCTTTTTCCGGGAGCCGGCTGGCAATGACAGCCGGCAGGGCCTCCCAGTCCACCGTGGCCATGACCTGCTGCAATTCTTTTTTGAAATTATCAGCCAGGGTCAACAACCTCCTCTGCTGTTCTACCTCATCCTGGCAGGCGGGACAATCCTGGAGATGCCGGGACATGACTTCCATAATTTTCGGATTCAGCTGGCGGCTGAGGAAAGCCGGCCAGTCTTTTTTATATTGTTTGCACTTTTTCACCGGCCACCTCCCAGTTGAGGGGTTAGAATCTTTCTCAGATTCTGGATAGCCTTGAAGTGGAGAGATTTGACCGTGCCTTCAGCAATTCCCAGCCGGCCGGCGATTTCTCCGTACTTCAGGTCATCAAAATGATGCAGGATGAACACCAGCCGCTGTTTTTCCGGCAGAGCCCGGACCGCTTTCTGGATAATTTCTGCTGACTGAAAACAGGACGGGTCGGCCTCGGCCGCAGCCAGGTCGGCCCGGTCCAGGTCCAGGCTGTCCAGGCTCTCTTTCTTCCGGCTTTTCATCCGCCTCAGAAAATCCAGGCTCAGGTTGCGGGCTATCTGCATCAACCAGGCCTGAAAGTTCTCGCCGGCCCGGTAGCTATGAATTTTCTCATACAGGCGCAAAAAGACTTCCTGCACCAGGTCCAGGGCATCTTCCCGGTTCCTGACCAGGGAATAGGCCAGGATGAAGACTTTTTGCTGATAACAGGCTACCAGTTTCATGAAAGCTTCCCTATCTCCTTGCTTGACCCGGTCGACCAGAAATTCCACCTGGGTTTCATCAGCCCGACCATTTTTCTGTTCCATCCTGTAACTCTGTTCCCCGGTTCGAACCTTTTTCCATAGTATACCTTTATTCCAGCCATAAAAGCACTTTTTCCCGGTCGGTCCAGACTTCGGCCACCAAACCTCTCGGTAAGACAGACAGAGCCCGGGTAAAAGCCTGGCTCTCAAATTCAAAATCCAGATGGTCAGAAGGCCGGGATTGGCTGATCTCCTGTTTCAGCCCTTTTTTAACCAGCCACAATGGAAGGGATATCCGGACCAGCTGGCCCTCATCGGGGTCATAGACCAGAATTTTCAGGCGGTGCGGCCTGGAGGAAGTATAGTCGGATGTTAGCCTGAGT
>DMVN01000099.1 GCA_003476685.1 Acidobacteriota bacterium
AACCCGTTTTTTCATCCTCAGGGATGATTGAAAAGCCGCTCTGGCCTGTTAAATTAAGGGCGAAATTATTTTTAAGGAAAAGGAAGTGGTGGCTATGAAGGCCAGAAAAACCCAGGTGCCTGGTGCTGAACTGGCAGCCGGCAGCCAGCCGGTCAAGGAATTCAGCCTGACCCTGCCCATGACCGTCTCCGGGCTGGATGCCCGGGGCCGGGAATTCAGGGAAAACTCGCAGCTATCGACCATCAGCAGCGAGCAGGCCAGTTTCCTGCTGAAGACCCGGGTCGAACGCCAGGCCCTGCTGAAGCTGGTCATCGCCCTGCCGCCCAAGCTGGCTGACGGCCAGCCTCTGGCTCTGGTCATTAAAGGTCGGGTCCTGGCCACCGAGCCGGTCCCGGGCCAACCAGAACTGAGGAAGGTGCTGCTGGGACTTGACTCCCGCTACTTCATCGGGGCCGAAGAAGCCTGAAGCCTCACCGGCCGCCCGGTGAGAAAAAACCGGGCCGGCTGACGTCCTGTTATGATAAAGGCCATGAGCAAAGTTAGAGGGTTAAAAAGAGGTGAGAAAAGCCAGCCTGAAAATCACCCTTGGCTTCATCTTCCTGAGGGATTGCCAGTCGCAGGGAGGTAGTTGAGAATATGGACGGCATGAAGAACGGTATACTAAATAAAAATATGAATAAACCCTCCATTCAAGGCGTAACCGAAGAGCGGAAGGGAGAGCGCCTGCTGGAGCTCTCCCTTCCGGCTTTGGTCATGGGTGAAAATGCCTCCGGCCGCCAATTCAAGGAAACCACTGAGCTACTGGCCATCAGCTCGGAAAGGGCCAGGTTTCAGTTGAAGACTCCGGTCAGGATCGGAACCGTGCTCAAGCTCAGCCTGAACATCCCGGCCACCACCCTGCTGGTTCATCCCCTGCACCTGGAAATTTCCGGCCAGGTCAGCCAGATAGAATTCAACGGCCAGAAGAATTTTCTGCAGCTGGTGACGGTCGAGCTGGGGAAAAAATTCCAGCTGCAGCCGGCCGTTTCTTACAACCAGTAACTCCCGTTCGGGCCAGGGGCCCACCGCTCGCGCACCCATCAAACCATAATCCGGTCAGAATTCCTTTTTACGACGTTTATCTCCAGGTAAGATTTTTGCCCGGCTGCTCCACATTATTTGCTTGACAGCCAGATTTGGTTATAATATTTATTCTTAAAGAATGAAAATTTTTGGCAAGGGGTAAAAGGGTATGCCAAAGAAGAAAGCAACCAAGGCCGAAACCAAGACGCCAGCGCCGGGGCTGGAGAAAATCAGTCTCCTGATTTACTGTCCTTCCGACCTGCTGCTGACCGGCATCTTAAAAGCTCTGGAAGCGGATAAAAGGGTTGACATTCTGACCGTGGAAAAGGGCACTATTGAAAATTTCATGGAAGCCATCAAGCAGCTTCAGCCTCAGGTCATTCTGTTTGCCCACCTGGAGCCACTCCCCCACCTCAAGGAAATCTGCAAGGCTATCAAGGAATTGATTAAGCCCCAGATTAAGACCCAGCTGCTGCTGCTGGGCAACATTCCTTCTCATGAAGAAATCATCAACCTGATTAACGCCGGGGCCAGGGGTTATTTTGACCTGAACGACCCGGCTCACCAGCTGACCGAAGCCATCGGGGTGGTCAACAAGGGAGAAATCTGGCTGCCGCGGGATAAGATGTCTTCAATCATGGACCGGATTATCTCGGTGGTGGGAAGGGACATGAAAGAGAAGACGCTGGATCAGCTGACCCCAACCGAATTCCAGGTGCTGCGTCTGATCGGCCAGGGCAAGAGCAACGAGGAAATCGCCAAAATTCTGTTCATCAGCAAAAATACCGTTCGTTCCCACATCAAGAGCATCTACTCCAAGCTGGACACCCACAGCCGGCTGCAGCTGGCGCTTTATGCCATCAATTCAGCTTTATTTTAAGATGAGCAAAGAGGGTAAATATGGTGGAAAAAACCAAAGCTAAGACCGGAAAGAAAAAAGTCACGGCCAGAAAGCAGGCCAAGACCCCGATCGATGTCAACCGCCGCCGGGAATGGAGGTTTGACCTGCCGTTGCCGGCCGAGATCAAGGGCCAGCTGCCCCAGGGAAAGCAGTTCAGGGAAAAGACCGTGCTGGAAAACATCTCTTCAACCGGAGCCTACTTCACCCTCGACAGCAGCCTGGTAGTCGGGTCCAGGGTTAGCCTGGCCATCGAACTCCCGCCCGAATTGACTGAGGGCCAGAAAATTAAACTCTGCCTGGACGGAGTCACCGTCCGGCTGGAAAAGAAGGGCGCCAAAGGAAGAAAGCAGGGAGTGGCGGTCAGGTTCAAGGATTACCGTTTCCAGGTGGAAGACTGACCCGCCGCCCGAAGGAATAAAGTGCTGATTGCCGCCCTGACCGGAGGGATAGCCACCGGCAAATCCGTGGTGGCCAGGATCCTGAGCGAGAAAGGTTGTTTCGTTCAGAATGCCGACCTGCTGGCCCACGAGCTTATGTCTCCTGACGGTGAAATCTGGCAGGAGCTGCTGCAGCATTTCGGACCGGGCATTCTCCGGGAAGACCGGACTATTGACCGCCAGAAGCTGGGCGAAATCATCTTCCGGGAAGAGCAAGAACGCCTTTTCTTAAACCGCCTGACCCACCCTCGCCTCCTGGAAAAAATCCAGCAGACCATCAGCCGGCTGGAAGAAACCGGAGGCTATGAAATCTACGTTACCGAGGCCGCCCTGGTCATAGAATCGGGTTATTATCATTACTACGACCGGATAATCCTCACCCACTGTCGGCCGGAAATCCAGCTGGAAAGACTGTGCCGGCGAAACGGGATCACCCGGGAGAAAGCTCTGGAAAAAATCAGGGCTCAACTGCCCGATGAACAGAAAATACCGTTGGCCCACTACCTGATTGACACCTCAGGCAGCCTGGAAGAAACGGTGGAACAGACTGAACGGGTCTACCTGAATCTCTACCAGGATCTCCTGCTGAAAAAATCAGGATGGCTGAGCTGAACCGGCGCCGGAAGCGGAGTAAGGGCCAATCTGAAGCCGGTCGGAGCTTTCAGATTCGCTGGGGGTTATTAAGAAAACCGGGCCGGAAGTCGGTCTTATTCTATCGACTGACCTTTCAACTGTTTCTTGAAATCCTGACCCGGGCGGAACTTGACCCGCTGGCCGCCGGAGATCGGAATCTGCCGGTTGCGTCTGATATCCCGGCCAAAGCCGGATTTCTTGGGCACTACTTTGAAACTGCCGAATCCCCTGATTTCTATTTTTTCCCCGGCCAGCAGGGCTTTTTTCATGGTTTCCAGAATGGTTTCCACTGTCAGGACAGCCTTGGCCCGGCTGAAATTGGCTTTTCTTTCCAAGAGGTTGGCCAGGTCATTCTTGATCATCAACTGTCTCCTTGATAACCAGCATCGGGAAATTAATAGACTAAAATTAGTTTATTAAAATGAAAATGTCAAGCTGGCCAAGGCGGTTTAATAAAATTAATAAATTGACTTAGTTAGGATGAGTTTCTATAATGAAATTGCCGTGAAAAAGATTCCTGCTTTGCTTCTGTCTCTTATCATCTTCCTGGCCATCAGCGGCGAACTGCAGGCCCGGATTTTGACCGTCACCATCAACGCTCCCATCCACCCGGTGACGGCTGAAATCATCCTCAAAGCCCTGGAGAAAGCCCGGGAAGAACAGGCCCGCCTGCTGATAATCAAACTTAACACTCCTGGCGGTCTGGATTCTTCCATGCGGGAAATCATAGAAGGAATTGTTAACTCTCCTGTTCCGGTGGTGACCTATGTCAGTCCGGCTGGAGCCCGGGCGGCCTCGGCTGGATTTTTCATCGGCGTGGCCTGCGACCTCTTCGCCATGGCCCCCGGCACCAGCACCGGCGCCGCCCATCCGGTCAGCATTGGGCTCACCGGCCAGAACCAACCCGACAAGACCATGGAAGAAAAGGTAACCCATGACGCTGCGGCCTACATCAGGACTCTGGCCGAAAAAAGAGGACGCAACATCAAGATGGCCGAGGATGCTGTCCGGCAGAGCCTGAGCTACACCGAACAGGAAGCCCTGAAAGGACGGCTGATAGACCTGGTGGTCAATTCTGAAACCGAACTCGTCCGGGCCCTGGACGGCCGACAGGTCAGAAGGTTTGACGGCCGGCTGGAAGAATTAAAGCTCAAAGATGAAGAGCTGCTGGAGGTGCCGCTGACCTTCCGGCAAAAATTGCTGATGACCATCGCCAATCCCAACCTGGCCTATATTCTGCTCATGATCGGGCTGCTGGGTTTGTATTTTGAATTTGCCAACCCCGGGGCCATCCTGCCAGGGGTTCTGGGCGGAATCAGCCTGCTGCTGGCCTTCTTTTCCTTCCAGATTCTGCCGGTCAATTATGTCGGCCTGCTGCTGATCATCCTGGGCACGGTGCTTTTCGTCCTGGAAGTTAAAGTTCACAGTTATGGAGCCTTAACCATGGGTGGCATAGTCTCCCTGCTTCTCGGTTCTATCATGCTAATTCGCTCGCCCATTCCCGAGTTGCGGCCAAGCCTGAAATACATCATCCCGGTAGCCCTGGGAGTCTCCCTGGTTTTCATCTTCCTGGTTTATCTGGTGATCAGAGCTCATACCAAGAGAACCCTCACCGGGAAGGAGGGCATGGTGGGAGAAACCGGTCGGGCCCTTACTTCCTTCCAGAAAGAAGGTAAGGTTTTTGTGCACGGCGAAATCTGGTGGGCGGTAGCCGATGAACCCATCAACCGGGGAGACCGCATCCAGGTGGTGGAAGTCAAAAATAACCTGACTCTGAAGGTTAAAAAGATATAAGGGCAGGGCAACCTGTCCGCAGAAAGGAGGTCTGAAATGATTACTTTCCCTATTATCGTGGCCGCCATCGTTGTGCTTTACCTTTTAAACTGCATCAAAATACTGAAGGAATATGAACGGGGTGTCATCTTCCGGCTGGGTCGGGTTTTGTCGCGACCCAAGGGCCCGGGTTTGATTTTTGTTTTTGCTCCGATTGACCGCATGGTCAGAATCAGCCTGAGGTTGATCGTCATGGATATCCCTCCCCAGGACGTCATCACCAAGGACAACGTTTCGGTTAAGGTCAACGCCGTCCTTTATTTCAGGGTGATGGACCCGCTCCGGGCGGTGCTGGAAGTCCAGGACTACCTCTACGCCACTTCCCAGCTGTCCCAGACCACCCTGAGAAGCGTGCTGGGACAGGTGGAGCTGGATGAACTGCTGTCAGAAAGAGAAAAACTGAATGCTCAACTCCAGGAAATAATTGACCAGCACACCGACCCCTGGGGTATCAAGGTGCAACTGGTAGAAATCAAGCACATCGACCTGCCGGAAACCATGGTCAGGGCTATCGCCAGGCAGGCTGAAGCCGAAAGAGAAAGACGGGCCAAGGTCATTCATGCTGATGGTGAATTCCAGTCCTCGACCAAACTGGCCCAGGCAGCCGAGATTATTTCCCAGAATCCCCAGACCATCATGTTGCGTTTTCTGGGCACCCTGACTGAAATTGCCACCGAGAAGAATTCAACCATCATTTTCCCGCTGCCCCTCGAAATTCTCAGGGCCTTTTCCATGGATAAATCAAAGGAGAAGTAGTCAAGACAATGGTCAGAGATTACAGGGAAGTACAGGTATCATCAACCGCCCTGGTGGTCATCATCCTGGGAATCATCCTGCTGGGTGCGGTCATTTTTTTCATCGGCGTCCAGGTCGGAAAGAAACAGGCTGACCTGGTGGTCAGGACCATGACCGCCCAGAAAGCCGAAGAAACGGTCAGCGCTCCAGTTGCTGTCCCGCCAGCGGAAGAAACAACCGCGGCCGTTTCCAGCCAGCCGGCCGAAACCTCTGCCGGAGCTCCAGTCCGGACCCCAACCCAGACTGCCGTCCAGCCAGCTGACCAACCGGCCAGCAAACCGGCCTCTTCGACCACCACTTCGCCGCCAAAAACTACCACCACTGCTCCCAGACCGGTGGCCACGGCTTCGGGCACTTTTTTCATCCAGGTAGGAGCTTTCAACGACCGGCCGAGCGCCAGGCTGGAAGCAGAAAAGTACAGAAAGCAGGGTTATACCGCAGTGGTCAAGGAACCTTTCGCCAGAGACCGGAAACCTCTCTACCGGGTCTGGCTCGGGGGTTATAAAACCAGGGAGGAAGCCCAGAAAGCCCTGTCGGAACTGGTCAGCCGGTCGGCCCGCAACCCAGGGTTCTTCATCGTCCAGCAATAGATTGCAGGTTCAGACTTCAACCGGCCGGAGGGAATGGGACCTTCCGGCCGGATTATTATGGACCACCATCTTGACATAAGGCCAGTTCTCCTCTATCTTGCCCTTATCAGGAGAAATTAAGGTGAACGAGACTGGATGGTTAGAACAACTGTCTGAAAGCCGGGAAAAAGCGAACGGCCTTTTTAAGAAACTGGAAGAAGTCCGAGGTTTTCTTTGACCTGGACCATAAGATAAAAGAATTAGAAAAAATCAACTCTCAGTTAGCCAGCCCCGAAACCTGGAGCGACCAGAAAAAATTTCAATCCCTGCAGCAGAGAAAAAAGCAGCTGGAAAAAGACCTGCAATTCTACCAGAAGCTGAAAAATGACCAGGAAGAGATTGAAGTCCTGCTGGAACTGGCCGAGGAAGGCGAGAAGGTTCTGGACGATTTGAGCCGGGCCATCCGGGCCTTTGACCAGGAACTCCAGGAAGCCGAGCTGCGAACACTGTTTTTCGACGAGGATGACCCCCGGAATGCCATTCTGACCATCCATCCCGGAGCCGGAGGGACTGAATCTCAGGACTGGGCCCAGATGCTCTTCCGCATGTACCTGCGCTTTGCCGAGAGGAAAGGCTTCAAGACTGAGGTCATCGATTTTCAGCCGGGTGACGAGGCCGGCCTGAAAAGTGCTACTATCCGGGTGGAGGGCGATTATGCCTTTGGCCTGCTGAGTCAGGAATCGGGGGTCCACCGTCTGGTCCGGATTTCTCCCTTTGATGCCAACAAGCGACGTCATACTTCCTTTGCCGCCGTTTTTGTCTACCCGGAAATAGATGAAGACATAGAAATAGAAATAAACCCTGATGACCTGAAAATAGATACCTACCGGGCTTCGGGCAAGGGCGGGCAGCATGTCAACCGCACTGATTCAGCCGTCAGAATCACCCACCTGCCAACCGGCATCGTGGTCTCCTGTCAGAATGAACGTTCCCAGCTATCCAACCGGCTGGCGGCGATGAAAATGCTCAAGGCCAGGCTGGTAGATCTTGAATTGCGCAGAAAGGAAGCCGATATTGCGGCGCTGCGCAGCGATCACCAGGAAATCGCCTGGGGCAGCCAGATCCGCTCGTATGT
>DMVN01000058.1 GCA_003476685.1 Acidobacteriota bacterium
CCTGAGCATTACCATCCCTCAACATTATAATACAACCCCCGCCTGGAGCTGTCAAACCGCTGTACAGGGTCAGAACATTGTCTAATTCGGACTGTGGGCTGCAGTCCTGATGGCAAAACCGGCCGCGGTTCGTTCGAAGCGGACAGCTCCATCGCGGTCAATTCTTAATATTCCGATTCCGGCCGCTTCCAGTCTTTCCAGGACCTGGCGGTCTGGAAAGCCATAAACATTGTTGCGCCCGCAGGTTATCACCGCCCAGTCCGGAGCCACGGCCTGAAGAAAAATCTCGCTGGAGGAAGAACGACTGCCATGATGCGGGATTTTAAGAACATTGGCTTTTAGTTTTTCGGGCCGGCTCTGCACCAGGTATTCTTCAACCGTGGCAGTGATATCGGCCGGGAAGAGAAAAGACTGCTGCCCGATGTCGAGTCTCAGGACAGCCGACAGGTCGTTTCCCGGACGGAAAAGAACATCTGCTTCGCGGTCGGGATAGACAACTTCCACCCGGTAGTCGGCCGTTTCCTGAAAAATTCCCGGTCGTAGCGGCCTTTTCCTCACCCGGCGGGACAGGGCCCGGTTGATTTGTTGCTCCAATTCGCCTCCGCCTCCTTCTTCCGGATACCAGAATTCTTTTACCCTGAAGTTTTGGGCCAGGGCCGGCAGGCCTCCGGCATGGTCGGGGTGAAAATGGCTGCAAACCAGGTAATCAATTTTTTTATAGCCGCGATGCCACAAGAAGGGAGAAACCAGGCTCTCTCCCGGGTCAAAGTCGCTCTGCAGAAAACCGCCGGCATCTATCACCATGACCCGGCGGTCGGGGAATTCCACCACCGTGGAGTCACCCTGCCCCACATCCAGAAAAGTGACTGCCAGCCCCCGGCTGGCCGGCCGGAAGGGGTAGGTAATCATGATGAAGAAAAAGACCGCCAGGCCCGAAGCCGTCAGGAGTTTCTGCCAGCGGAAGCGCGGCCTGAGCAACAACAGCAGCAGGAACAGGTAAAAGCCAATCACCACCAAAACCGGTGGTGAGGGTAGCCGGTAAGAAAGCGAAGACAGGGGTTCCAGCCAGGTAGAAATCCAGTTGAAGAGCCGGACCAGGTATTTAAGCGGGTAGGATAAAAGATGACCTGCTGGCGGCAACAGTGAATTGAGCCCCAGGTAAACATAACCGGTACCCATGACCAGGCCCATCAACGGAGCTTCCGGCAGGTTGAGGAACAGGCTGGCGAAGGTTACCCGGTGAAAGTTGCTGATTATGACCGGCATGGTTCCGGCCACGGCCGCCAGCGACAGGGCCATCAGTTCAGAGAGTTTGAGCGGCAGGCTGGGCAGAAATCTCCGGATTGGCTCATACAAGAGAATCAGGCTGAGGCTGGCCAGGAAGGTCAGCTGGAAGCCGACGTCTTCCAGGCTGAAAGGGTTGAGCAACAACAGAACCAGGGCTGACAGGGCCAGGGTGTTTAGCGGGTTGGTGTCGGCGAAGATTAATTTTCCCAGGAGAAAAACCGAGGCCATGATCACTGCTCTGAACACCGAGGGCTGGCCCTCCACCAGCAGGGCATAGAAAACCAGAGCAGCCAGGAGAACCAGGTAAATCGTCCTTTTTCTGATGATTAATAAACTGAGGAGCGAATAGAAAAGGAAGGTTACAACGGCTACGTGGGCTCCGGAGATGGCCAGCAGGTGATAAAGCCCGGTCTTCTGGAACTGGCGGTCGGTCCGCTGGTCAAGCCGGCCGTCGGCTCCGAGGAGCAGGGCCTCCAGCACCGCTCCTTCCGGCGACAGGTTGAATTCGTCCTTACCCGGGAAATCTCTTTCTATTCCCCGTTGTAATTTTCTCCTGAGCCCGGAAAAAAAACCGGCTATCGAATGATTGTTTTCATTTAACTTCTTTATGAGAAGCGGACTCTTGCAGAAAGCCCGGGCCTGAATTTTCTGGCTGCGCAGATAACGGGGCATGAAGTCGGGGAAAAAATTCCTGAAAGTATCTTCCGGGCTGAGACTGGCTGAAAATTCAACCCGGTCCCCGGCCTTAAGTTCCGGCAGCCGGCCGCCGCTGGTCGAATGAGCCACGGTCAGTCGCAAATTTCCCCTAACGGGCTTTTCTTCCCCGGCCAGCCTGACCCCGTCTACCCTGATAAACAGGATATCCCGGTCGGTACGGCGTTCGGGCGACTTCAGCACCTTGCCCACAAAATCAAGGTAACCATCCGCCCGAAGCTGGCGCAGGGGATTGTTCTGATGGGCGGTTAACTCCAGGCTGTAAAGGCTGAAACCGGCCAGGAAAAAGCCGGCCAGAAGCAAAAGGAAAACCAATCTGTCCCTTTTTAAGATATAGCTGGCCCAGGCAGACAGGAGAAGCAATGATATCAAGATAGGAAATCGGGCAGAAAACCCGGCCTGGAAAATTGAGGCGGTGAATAGGCCTGAAATCAAGCTCAGGGCCGGCAGCAGGAGCGGAGCGGGCATTGACTATCTGAGGCGGTCTGAACCTGTTGTGCTCTTCAGCGCGGCCTGCTGTTCCAGGGCGCTCAGAACCAGGTGACACATGGCTTTGATGCCCACCGGGATGGCCCTTTCATCGGGATTGAAATAAGGACTGTGCAGAGGAGCAACCGAGGTCTGTCCCGGGCTTTTCACTCCGAGCAGGTACATAAAAGCCGGGACCTTTTCTGCCAGCAGGGCAAAATCCTCGGCTACCATCTGCGGTTTGACCGCCACCACCCTGCCCGGTCCAAGGGCCCCTTCCAGGACCGGTAGCATGGCCTGGACCAGGTCGGGGTGATTGTAGAGAGGCGGGGTGCCCTTTTCATACCTGAAGCTATAGCTGGCGCCGTAGCTTTTAGTAATTCCTCTGATCAAATTTTCCATCAGGACCGGGATCTTTTCTCTGACGGTTTCGTTCAGGGTGCGGACCGTGCCTTCCATTTCTACCTTTTCGGCGATGATGTTGGCTTTTGTCCCTCCCTGGATTTTGCCGATGGTAAGAACAGCCGGTTCCACCGGGTCCAGGACCCGGCTGATTATGGTCTGGAGGCTATTGATGACTTCGGCTGCCAGGACAATAGCATCTATTCCTTCCTGGGGCCTGGCCGCATGGGCTCCCTTGCCCTCAACGGTCAGGATGAAATTATCAGAACTGGCCATGAGATAACCCGAAGCATAGCCAGCGGTGCCGGTCTCAAGTTCGGGCCAGACATGAAGGGCAAAAATGGCCCGGACCGGCGGGTTCTCCAGG
>DMVN01000173.1 GCA_003476685.1 Acidobacteriota bacterium
CCTGACGGCAAGTGGATTGCTTTCAGCGCCCAGCGCAACGGAAATATTGACCTTTATCTAATTCCGGCAGAAGGCGGGCAGTCCCGCCGCCTGACCTGGCATCCCGGCCCTGACCTGGTCCAGGATTTCAGCCCTTGCGGCAAGAAAATCCTGTTCACTTCAACCCGGAATGCCCAGGTCCGCGGGGCCAGCAACCTTTTTATGATTTCCATTGATGGCGGCTTTCCAGAGCAGGTCCCGATTCCCTACGTTTACCGAGCCAAAGTTTCGCCCGATGGTCAGTTCATTGCTTACAACCACTTCCCCGACGCCTTCCGCCAGTGGAAAAATTATCGTGGCGGCCGGAATTCCATCATCGCCATATACGACAGGAAAACCAACTCCCTGCAAAAAATCCCGCAGCCCGAAGGCCGCTGCAACGACATTGACCCCGTCTGGTCTGAAAATAAGCTCTATTTTCTATCCGACCGCAACGGCGAATTCAACCTGTTCGCCTATGACCTGAAAACTAAAGAAATCAAGCAGCTCACCAATTATTCTGACTTCCCCATCATAGACGCTTCCGGAAACAAAGACCGAATCATCTACGAGCAGGCCGGTTACCTTCATCTTTATGATGCCAAATCTGGCCAAAGCCAGCGGCTGGTCATCGGCCTTTCCACCGACCTGATTGAACTGCGCGAGCGGTTCGCCAAAGGCGCCCGCTGGATTCGAAATGCCGACCTGTCCCCATCCGGGGCCCGGGCTGTCTTTGAATTCCGCGGTGAAGTCGTCACCTTCCCGGCCGAAAAAGGTGATTACCGCAACCTGACCCAGACCACGGCCGTTCACGAACGTTACCCGGTCTGGTCGCCTGACGGCCGTACCATCGCCTATTTTTCCGATGAATCCGGAGAATACGAGCTCCTTCTCCGTTCCCAGGACGGAAAGGGCCCTGTCCGGAAATTCAAACTGCTGGGGACCGGCTTTTACGGATCGGCCGTCTGGTCGCCCGACAGCCAGAAAATTGCTTTTGCCGACAATTCACTTACGTTGTTCTGGCTGGACCTTAAAACCGGGGCCATCAAGAAAATTGCTTCCGAATATCTCTACGGTCCGGGCCGCTTGAGCGAAATGCACGCCGCCTGGTCCCCGGATTCCAAATGGATAACTTACACCCTGAACACCCAGACTTATATTCAGAAAGTCTTCGTTTATTCGCTAGACCAAGACAAATCATTTGCCGTCACCGACGGCCTGAGTGAGGTGGCTGAACCGCGCTTCGACCCCAGCGGTAATTACCTCTATTTCCTGGCCTCAACCGACGCCGGACCGGTCAAACAGTGGTTTGATATGTCCAACGCTGACCTGAGGGCCAGTTTTTCCATCTACCTGGCGGTGCTGAAAAAGGACTGGCCCAACCCGCTGGCCAAGGAGAGCGACGAGGAGAAACCAGCTGAGAAGAAAGACGGAGGGGAAACCGCAGAGGCCAAGGCTTCTGGGAAAACTGAAAAGCCGGCGGCCGCCCCTGCAAAACAGCCAAAGCCTGAAACCAAAGCCAGCTCCACGGCGACGGTAATAGATTTTGAGGGCCTGGAATACCGCATCGTTGCCCTACCGGTGCCGCCTGGCAATTACTCCAGCCTGCAGACCGGTGAAGCCGGGAATATCTATTACCTGGAATTTCCCGTCCTGCCAGTTGGAGCTCTGTTCTCCGCTCCTGGTGGGCCAACCGGAAAGCTCCATAAATTTGACCTCAAGACCCGCAAAGATGAAGTCATCATGGAAGGACTGAACAACTACCTGATTTCAGCTGACCACAAAAAGATTCTTTACGTGGCTCAGAACACCTGGGGCATCACCAGCCTCAGCGGCAAAATGCAAGTGGGCCAGGGCAAAATCAACGTTGATTCTATTGAGGTTAAAATAAACCCGCCGGCTGAATGGAAACAGATTTTCTACGAAGCCTGGAAAATCAACCGTGATTTCTTCTATGACCCGAACATGCACGGCTGCGACTGGCCGGCGATGAAAGCTAAGTACGAAAAGTTCCTGCCGGAACTTTCCTGCCGCGACGACCTTAACCGGCTGATCATGTGGATGTGCAGCGAGCTGGCCGTCGGCCATCACCGGGGAGGCAGCGGAGATACTCCTTATGAGCGAAAGAGTGTCCAGGTCGGATTGCTGGGGGCGGACTTTGAAATCGCCAACGGCCGCTACCGCTTCAAGAAAGTCTACGGCGGGCTGAACTGGAATCCCGAGCTTCGCTCTCCGCTGACTGAACCGGGCGTCAACGTTAAAGCTGGCGAATACCTGCTGGCAGTGGAAGGAAAAGAACTCATCCCGCCCGACAATCTTTTCCAATACTTTGAAAACAAGGCTGATAAAATCATGGAAATTACAGTCGGCCCGAGCCCGGACGGCAAGGGTGCCAGGACGGTTCAGGTAGTACCGGTAGCCGACGATTACGCCCTGCGCAACCGCGACTGGGTTGAAGGCAACCTGAAGAAAGTGGAAGAAGCCACTGGCGGACGGGTAGCTTACGTTTACGTGCCCAACACCTCAACTCAGGGCTATATGTATTTTCGGCGCTACTTCTTCCCGCAGGCTTACAAGGAGGCCATCATCGTGGACGAAAGATTTAACGGAGGCGGGTCGGTGGCCGATTACTACATCGACTGGCTGAGCAAGCCCTTTATCGCCATGTGGGCCATGCGCTACGGGGCCGACCTGAAAACGCCGAGCGCTTCCATTCAGGGTCCGAAAGTCATGCTGATAAACGAAATGGCTGGCTCGGGCGGTGACTTGCTGCCCTGGATGTTCAGGCATTTTAAGCTAGGTCCCCTGGTCGGCAAGCGAACCTGGGGCGGGCTGGTTGGTGTCCTGGGCTTCCCGGTGCTGATGGACGGCGGAATGATCACCGCGCCTAACCTGGCTTTCTGGACGGAAGAAGAAGGCTTCGGCATTGAGAACGTCGGCGTGCCACCCGATGTGGAAGTGGAAATAACGCCAGCCGATTATGCTGCCGGCCGCGACCCGCAGTTAGAAAAAGCCATCGAAGTTATCATGGATATGCTGAAGAAAAATCCGCCGAAGAAGATGCAGCGTCCACCCTACCCGGTCAGGGTCAGGAAGTAAACGGGCCCGACAAAACCTGAGGCCGGTTCTGGATGAAACCGGCCCTGGTGACACCGGGTTAAAAGGACGAAGGCTGAAGGCTCCGAGGTTTATAAAAATAATGGCTGAAGCCATCCGGCCTTAAAGAAATAATTGGGGTCGAGGGCTGAAGGCCAGGGGCCAAAATTTCTTCTTAAAAATAAATTCCTGTTGCCTGAATCTTTATAGATGTCCTCAGATCTGGTATAAATGCCTGAAGCCTGCTGGGATGGGCCGGGCCGAGCACCATCAGGTTAAGATAGAACCTGGCAGTTGTTTCCTGCCAGTAAAGGAGATAGATTCTTGACTGTTCCGGTAATACTCGCTCTCATCGCTGCGGGTTTTTTCCTTAAATCAGTAATCAGGAAGGACGGGATTTTCAATTTTATCGGAATCCTGGCTAACGACATCCTGCTCAGCTTCTTTGTCCTGGCCAGCATCGCCGGCAGGAGCCTGGCCTATCTGATGGGTCTTAAAGAAGTCTTTTTCTACGTGGTTGCGGTCGTGATACTCTGCCTGGGCAGTTCTTATATTTACGGGCGCTATTTCATCAGAGAAGACCGCGGCTGGAGAGGCAGCCTGATGGTCTTGTCGATTTTCCCCAACACGGCCGCCCTGGGTTTTCCCCTGGTAGCAATTTTCACAGCGGACCTGACTCCGGCGGTGCTCTATTCGGCGGCTAGTTCTTTGCTGGCAATTCCGCTGGCCACTTTCTTAACCATCCGCTATTCACAGGACAGCCATGCCCTGAGGGAGACCGTGGCCAGGACTTTTTCTTTTCCGCCGGTAACGGTCAGTTTATTGTCTCTGATTCTGGTTCTGAGCGGAATCCGGTTGCCCGTGAAATTAATAAACCTGGCTCAAGCCATCGGCTGGTGGTGTCTGCCGTTGATGCTGGTTTATTTCGGCTCCAGGTTGCAGTTCCGGCACATCCCGGTTAGAAAAATCCTGGAGACCGGGTTTTTCAGAATTATCCTCCCTTTTTTCCTTGTCTGGTCAACGTTGAGGACACCGTCGGAGCCTGTCTTTTATGCTGTTTTGATTGAATCTTCCATGCCGCCGGCCATCATGGCCGCTTCCATCCTGGCCCGGCACCGGCTCAAAGCCGAGGAATCCACGGCCGTGACCCTGGTGTTAACCCTGGTCGCCATCCTGCTAATATTCATCCTGAAGATTTCCGGGTTTGGAGCCTCACTGGCCGGACTATAATCTCGAAAAGCAGGAGCCTGGCAATAACCGCACTAATCCTTAATCCTGAACATTCCACTTCTGGGTGATTCCCACTTCTCATCTACTTATCTCACCAATAAGCCCGAATTCCTTCAATCCGGTAATCACAAGTGGATGATAATATCCAGTCAGGTGGAGAACGAAAACCCATGAAATCTGGAATCCGGCGCCAGCCGGCCCAGCCGGCCGAGGAAGTATTTTTCAGTCGAACCAGGCCACGGGTCCAGCTAAAGTCGGGTATGATTTAAGCGATGGGAAGGAGATTCTATTCTGAAGGAAAAAGCCCCGGCCCGAACTAAAAGCCCCATATAAATTTAATATATTTTAAGGATTAAGGAACCTTTTACAGCCGGCCTGCGTCTTAATCTATGAAGGCCATGAAAATGAAACCTGGCAAGAATGAATGAAAGGAGAAAAGAAATGAAACTCAGAACAA
>DMVN01000002.1 GCA_003476685.1 Acidobacteriota bacterium
CCAGGCTGATTTCAGCCATTGAAATCAGGGCCGTGGCTGAGCCTTTCATCCGCCGCCGGGTTTTAAGACACCTGGAAAAAAGGCGGGTGGTCATCTTCACCGCCGGCCTGGGCAGCCCCTATTTTACCACCGACACCGCGGCCGTTCTCCGAGCCCTGGAAATCAAGGCTGAAGTAATCCTGAAGGCTACCAAGGTAGACGGAGTTTATTCGGCCGATCCCCTTAGAGAAACCGGAGCCACCAGGTTTGATTCCATCAAGTTCCTGGAAGTTATCCAGCAGGAACTCAAGGTGATGGACAGCACGGCCATCACCCTCTGCAAGGATAATAACCTGCCAATCATAGTTTTCAACCTGAACGTTCCCGGCAACATCAAACGAGCCGTTCTGGGCGAGAAAGTCGGGACCAGGGTTTCCTGAAACCTGTTTCCAACTCCAGCGAGGAGGAGCGACATGGTGAAAGATGTCCTGAAAGACCTGGAAAAGAAAATGAAAACCTCAATCGAGCATTTCCGGAAAGAAATCAGCAAGCTGCGCACCGGGCGGGCCAACATCAGCATCTTCGAGGATATCAAGGTCATGTATTACGGAACGCCGACTCCCGTCAACCAGGTGGCCACCATCGGTGTCCCCGACCCCACTCTGATCACCGTCCAGCCCTGGGACCCCACCCTGATGGAAGCGGTGGAAAAGGCCATCAGGTCTTCCGATTTCGGTTTCAACCCCATCAACGACGGCCGGGTGATTAAGGTCCCGGTGCCGCCGCTGGATGAGGAGCGCCGGCGGGAGCTGGCCAAAAAAGTCAGCAAGATGCTGGAAGAAGAGAAAACTGCCCTGAGAAACATGCGCCGGGAGAGCAAGGAATATATCGAAAAGCTGGAAAAAGACAAGAAAATCACCGAGGACGATAAATTCCTGGGACTGGAAAAACTACAGGAGCTGCTGGACCAGTACATAAAACAGGCCGAGGAAATCGCCGCCGCCAAGGAAAAAGAAATCATGCAGGCCTGAGGGCCGGTCGTCTGCCGGAAATCCTTCAGCTGGTCTCTCCTGGATCCTAAGTCAGGCTGCCTGACCGCCCCCGGACTCGGTTTTTTTCTCGCTGTTGCCGTTTAACCTTATCAACTCCGATTTTTGGCCAACCAGTTGTCCAGGGTGCCGAACCTGGTCCTGATAGCCACTCCAAAGCCCACCAGGCTGACCACCATAGAAAAAATGAAACCCAACACTGGCACCAGGCCGAGGAAGGTTACCAGGACCAGGCCGATGACCGCCGTCCAGATGAGGTGCGGCCTCTTCTTGACACCCAGGGCCTGGAGGAAGGATTCGCCGAAGAAATAGGAAAAAACCGTCCCGCCGAAAATTTTAAGGACCAGACCGGCCAACATCAACATGAACAGGATTGGTATCCCGATGATCAGAAAGACAAGCAGGCTCGAGATCAAGATCAGGCCAGCATAGATGATCATGGCCAGAAAACCGGTGCCCAGAATCGGCCAGAAGTCGGTCCGGAGCTTTCCGGCAGCAAAATAAACTTGCCTGGGGAAGACCCCGGCCACGAAAATGGTCAGCAGAATTCCAAAAAACAGGGAGATTAGTTTTAAGGCTAAAAAGAATGTTCCCAGTTGAAAGAAAAATCCCTTTTTGAATATTTCTGAGGCGAATTTCCCGCCGGTGGGGATAAAAACCGTATCCTGCCCTATGGTGCAACCAGGCTCTTTCTCCAGGGTCCCGCCCAGGACCACCAGGTCCTCCCGGATGACGGCGCTGGACCTGATGATCACCCGGCTTCCGAAACCGACCACCGATTTTCCGACTTCTCCGCTAACCGTGACCTCGCCCCCGAACACCACCACGCTTTCCTCGACCTTTCCTTCGACCACGACCCGGCTGCCGAAAGCCAGGATGTTTTTCTGGGTTTCCTGGGGACCGATGATTATTTCTTCCTTGAAGCTGGGCTGGGCTGTCCGGTCGAATTTATACCAGGCGGCGGCAGCTGTTCCGCTCAGAATTGTAATCAGCCCGACAGTTAAAGCCAGCCTGAATAATTTGTTCCAGTGAATATTTTTCATGTTTCTAACTCCTGCTTAAGATTTTAGCTGGCCTGAGCAGCAGCCAGAAAAGGACCAGGCTCAGGGGGACTGCCAGGACCAGGGCCGCCAGTCCCAATCCGCCTGCCGGAAAAATATCAGTTAACAGCCCGGCCACTACCCCGAGAAAGATGCGCAGGCCCTTGACAATCCCGTAGGCCTGTTGAATAAGCCTGATGATAAGGCTGCTGAAGTCGGCTGCCAGGTTGAACAGACCCTTAAAAATTTTCAGACAGACGGGGAAAAGGGCGGTCCTGGTGCCCAGGGCCAGTCCGGCCACCAGGAGGCTGAACAGCAGGTACAGCCCGCCGGCCAGTCCCAGCCAGAGCCTGGCCGGGGATTTCAGCGGCGGAAGCTCCGACATTACCCTGTCGGTGAAGTCGGGAGGAGGCTCCAGTGAGGGCAAGCCGGCCAGGGATTCCAGGTAAAAGCGGCGGCCGGCCAGCAGCTTCCGGCAACCGGGGCAGGCCTCAAGGTGTTCTTCTATCCGCAGCCGGTCCTCCGCCGACAGTTCCTGCTCCAGGTAGGCATAAATTTCAATTAAATTCGGGCAGTTCATTTTTCCTCCAGCCTGGCCCGCAGCCATTCTCTGGCCTGGAAAACACGGTTTTTGACCGTGCCCAGCGGCAGGTGCTTGATGGTGGCAATTTCTTCATATGAAAAATCATTCATATGTCTGAGGACAAACAGTTCCCGCAGGCTTTCCGGGAGTTGAGCGATGGCCTGCTCTATTTTTTTCAGCAATTCTTTTCTTTCGTAGCTTTCGGAAACCGCCGGCTCCTGGTCAGGCAGCTGCCGTAACTGCTGTTCTTCCTCATCTGGGTTAGGGTCAATCGAAACCAGGGGCAGTTTCTTCTTGCGCCAGTGGTCTATGAGCAGGTTAGAAGCGATGCGGAACAGCCAGGTGGAAAACTGGAACTTTTCCTGGTAAGTATGGAGAGCGGCGTAGGCCCTGAGGAAAACTTCCTGGGTTAAATCAAGGCTCAATTCTCTCTCCTGAACCATCCGTCCGAAGTAATTGAAAAGCGGCTGTTGATATTTCCTGACCAGCATTTCAAAGGCCTGCCTTTCTCCCCGCAAACTGCGACGCACCAGAGTTCTGTCCTCTTCGGCTGCCATCTTTGGTTTCTGCATATTTATACGAAAAAAAAGGTTGGGGGTTTAAACTGCCTGCTTTATGGCGCCGGCCTCGATTATCTCGCAGTCGGGTGGGAGTTGGAGCTGGAAGAGTTCCTCGGGGAGCTTCTGACCGGTGGTGATCCGGCTGAAATGGTATTCCAGCTTGCCCCCGGCCGGCTCAAAAAAGACGGCCTTGGTGATCAGCCAGCTCCGGCGGTCGATTTCCAGCAGGATGTAGCTGAACTGGCCCGGCTCCAGCGGCAGCAGCCGCAGCTGGTAGACATTCCGGCGGTCGCTGGGGAAGGGATTAAACTCGACCCGGTATCGTTCCAGCAGAGAAAAATTGCCGGCCAGCAGGCCCAGGACCTCTGATTCCAGCACTTCCGACTCGGCCGCATTTTTTATCAATTGCTTATCTTCGGGGAAATAGAGCCAGAAATTGCGGTCCTTCAGCAGAAAGATCTGTTTTTCGGGCGAATTGTATTCCCAGCGCATGCGGTCGGGCCGCCGGATGAAGACCTGTCCCTGTCCGGTCATCGGTTCCTGCACCCCGGTGGAATAATAATACTGCTTGAATTCCGCCTTGAGGCTGGTTATTGATTTCAGCCTGGCTTCCAGGCGCCTGCTCACTTCTTCGGCGCTCATCTCCTGGGCGGCCCTGGGGGATGAGGCTCGACCCAGGCAGAAGAAAAAAAACAGAATCAAAATGAATTTCCCAGGCAGAAAGGACCGCGGCCTTCTCCCGGGAAATTCTGCCTGTTTTCCTGACATAATGAATTCTCTTATATTCTCACTTAGCGAATCTGCCCCTATTTTCCCCGAGCCAGGAGCAGATGTCAATCTTGATGAAGATTGGTCCTGGCCAAAAAAAAGCCGCGGGTCCTGCGGGCCGGACCGGGCTGCCCTTTAAAAAACAGGGCCAGCTCCAGGTTTTTTGATGAGTAGAAAGCGCAAATTTATGCCGACCTGCGTTTTCCTGGCCGCATTACCAGGTCCGGACCAGCAGTCTAAGATTTCGGCCGGGAGCCCGGGCTGGCCTGGCTTGCTACCAGCTTTTAATCTGCCCTGTTGTTGGTGAAAGGCCCGGCCGCTTCCCGAATTTCCTTGACAAGCAAGGGCAAAGCGGATAAAAGAAAGAAGCACTTTATTCAAGGAGGGAATGGATGCCTGGAAAATGCCTGAAAGCAATCCTGTTACTGGTTACCGGCTTCAGCCTGCTGGCCGGCCCGGTTCTGGCTCAGACAGCTGAAGAATTCCTCAGAAGCGGCGATGAATATTACGCTAAGTGGGAAGACCAGAAAGCCCTGGAGGAATACCTTAAGGCGCTGGAAATCGAGCCCAAGAACTATGAGGTTCTCTGGAAGGTTTCTCGGGGTTATCTGGATGTGGCCGACCTGATGACCGGAACTGGCAAGGAAATTGAAAAGCAAAAGTATGATATGTATGTTAAGGCCGAAAGATATGCCCGTCAGGCCATGGCTGTCAACCCCAACAATACCTGGGGGCATTTTTACCTGTCAGCCGCCCTCGGCAAAAAGGTTCTGATGCTGGGCAAGAAAGAACAGATTGATGCTTCCAAGGAAGTCAAAACAGCCGTGGATAAAGCCATAGAGCTCGACCCCAATAACGACCTGGCCTACCACGCTCTTGGTCGCTGGCACCGGCGGATGGCTGAAATCGGGGGAGCCAAGAGGGCTCTGGGCAGCCTTATTTATGGGTCAATTCCCAAAGGTTCTTTTGACGAATCTGAAAAATGGCTGAAGAAGGCGATTGAGCTCAAGCCCGATTACATCAACCATCATCTGGAGCTGGGTCGGACCTACGTGGCCCTGAAAAAATATGACCTGGCCAGCCAGGAGTTCAACAAGTGCCTGGAACTGCCCGAAGCTTCGGCCAAGGATAAACAGTACAAGGAAGAAGCCCGGTCTGAGCTGGCGGCCCTGGCCAGAAAGGGCACTAAGGACGAATAAACACGGCCGGCAGCCTCTGCCGGATTGGGTCAGGGGTCAGGCCGAGTCTTCTTCGGAAAAAACCTGGGCTTCAAAAACCTCCAGGTTAACTCCGCGTTTCCATTCGTCCGCCGGCAACCCGGCCTTGAGGCAGCCATGGCTGAGGTAGGTTTCCCGGTCCCAGCCATATTCCAGCGGCACCTGGGGTAGAAGCAATCCCTTGTTATATCCTTTGCTGATAATGATGCCATGCCGGCCGACCACCACTTCCTCCGGGCTTTTGACTTTCCGGGGGAGGGTCAGGACCGAGATTTCAATCACCAGGTCCTGAAGCTCTTCCTCGGTCACCGGTGGGAAGCGGTAATCCTCGGTGGCGGCAGCCACGGCCATTTCAATTATTGTCCGGTAGAGAGGTTTATAAGGAAGTGGATAGCCGATACAACCCCTCAGTTCGCCGTTCACCTTGAGAGTGACAAAGGCTCCCTGCTTTTCTTTGAGCCTGGGGTTATCCAGCTCAATTTCCAGCATCTGACGGGTTTTCAGAAAATGGGCGATAGAGCGGCGGGCTAACTGCAGCAGGAATTTCTGGTCTTCAACCGTGAGAAAGTCTGCAGCTTCAGCCATCGGCCGCCTCCATTTCCGTTATTATCCGCCCCAGTGGCTTAAAATAAAACTGGCGGTCAAATTCTATCTGTTTGGCCCGGGGCCTGATTTCCCCGTTAGCCCTCACTTCCAGCCTCAGAAAAACCTTGCCGCAGAACAGCGGCTGGAGTAGCCTTTTTTCCACCGGAGGGCGGGCCCGGAGGCTGAATACCCCCAGGATATCGCGGGACTGGTTTTTTTCTACCAGGAAGAAGACTTCCGGTTTAAGCAGCTCTCCCCAGGACAGGCAGAAGATCTTTTCCACGAACAGTCCAGGCCCGGTTTGTCGGCCCAGCAGATAGCCCTGGACCGGGTGTCCGGACCTGGCCCTGAGGCTCAGCTCTTTCCGGGCGTCCTGGAGAATTATAAGTTCCATCGACCTCGCCGCAAATTATAACACAGCTTTATCCAGGCCAGCAAAAAATTGCTTGACGGGTATTCCTGGTTGACATAATATTAGCCCATCGGGTGGCAGATGGCCATGAATTATCAGCTGGTGATTGTCGGCCCGCTGGAAACCAATTGCTACCTATTTTTCTGTCCCGAAACCAGGGAATGCGCGGTCATCGACCCGGGAGCCGAGGCCGAGTTGATTTTTCCCCTCATCACTCACCTGAACCTGAAACCGGTCATCATCCTGAATACCCATGGCCACGTCGACCATACCGGGGCCAATCTGGAAATAAAAGAAAGATACCAGGTGCCAATTGCCCTCCATCAGGCCGACTTGCCGTTGCTTGAAGAGAGTCTGCAACTGGAATTCGGACTGATGCTGGGGGCCAGGCCCACACCCCGGCCAGACCGCCTGCTGGCTGACGGAGATGAAATTAAAATCGGGCAAACCGGCCTTCAGGTCATCCATACCCCCGGCCACAG
>DMVN01000163.1 GCA_003476685.1 Acidobacteriota bacterium
ACAGCCAGCAGGCCGAACTGGGAATTTTGATTCCCGGCGTCAGGAGGCCGGCTCCCAGGACTCTGACTTTCATTTCCCAGGATTACCTGGAAGGCTTCAAGCTGGCCCGGGCCCTGATTGCCCTGGCCGGGGTGAGTTAAAGCCGGGGTCGCTGGTTCTCTGCTTTGGACATATCCGGTAAGGCCGGCTGTCGAATTTTCCTTATGGTCAGCTCCGGCGGGTGATAACGCCTGGTGCCGGCCCTGGCGATACCGGCCAGGTTAGCCTTTTCCAGCGGCCGGATTCAAGATAAGGTCATACCCCGGCCATCAGTTCCAGGGGAAAAAAGATAACTCAGGGTTGGAAGAGGCAGGGAGGTTGTGCCTGAAAAAAGAGGTAAGGGATGTTCCGCCTGCTATCCTGACTCCTGTCCAGCAAGCATCCTATGTGCTTTGAAAAAAATGAAAATCGGGCCAGCTGGAACCTGATAATAATTCTTCCTTTTTCCAGGCCTGATTGCTCTGGCTTTAAGAAATTGCCAATACTCAATAGTTGGAAAGAAAGTACTGACGCGGTAAAATTTCCTTTGACTGTTGACTGTAATCCGGCTCGGAATATAAAGTTTGTTTTTGGGCAAACCAGAATAACTGTTGCTATCCCGTTCAGCTCGGGCAGCGGACGGTTAAAAGGTGAAAAGAAAAAATGAAAAAAGAATTATTAAAAATTAATTCTGATAATAATTACCGAACCAGGATGGCCCGTTTCTGTTTCCCCGCTGCCCAGCCGAGCCCTGGTTCGGGACTCTGGCTTCATTTCATCTTAATTAGACTGTTTTTCTTGGTCCTGGTCTTCATCCCGGCCGCGGCCGGTCAGCTGCGGCTGGAGTGGTCGCCCGGGGTCAGCCGACAGTGGGTCGGGCCGGATTTCTACGCCCATCGTCTTGAGGACTGGAGGCTTCACCAGGGAGAGCTACAATGCCTGGCCCCGGCTGCCAACCGTTATCTCTTCCTCCTGACCGGGGAAACAGCTGGCGATTCAGGGGTGCTCCAGGTTGTTCTTAAAGTCTCCGTGCCGGAATTGCCTGCCAGGCCCCGGGCCCGGAATTATGTCGGCCTGCGGCTCGGCCTAAAAAGCCCCGGCGGGGATTACCGGGAAGCAGCCCTCGGCGGCCAGGGACTGGAAGTCGGGCTGACCACCGAGGGACTGCTGTTTATCGGCGAGCTGGAAAGCGTAAGTTCCGAAGAAAAGCTTGAAGCCCTGAAGAAAGCCCTCCGGAACGGGGTAGAGTTGAGGCTGGAGCTGACCCCGGCCGGCGGGCATTCATCCCTCAAGCTGTCGGTGGTGGAGACGGCCACCGGCCAGGTTCTGGATGAACTGGAAGACCTGCAACTCCCGGCAGAAAAGACCACAGGCGGGCTGGCCCTGGTCTCCAGTTTACCCGAAGTCAGGTTGGGGCTGGGAGAAGCGGTCAGCCGCTGGGGCCAGTTGCGGCTGGAGGGCAATCTATTCCAGAACCGACCCGAAAGGGCCCTGGGGCCGGTAGCCTTTACCCTTTATACCCTGAGCCATGGAACCTTGAGGCTCAGCGCCCAGTTCGTCCCGGGTTGCCTGTCGTCCGCTGGTCAGGCCGTCCTGGAAATCAGGGAAGCCGGGAAGTGGGTGGCTGTGGCCAGAAGTCCAGTCCACCCGGATTACTGGCTGGCCAGCTTCCGGGTGCCGGACTGGGAAGCCAGCCAGGACCGGGAATTCCGGGTAAAGCTGGAAGGGACGTCGGCCGACCCCGCTTATGCCCATATTCCGATAGGAATAATAAGAAAAGAACCGCTGTTCCAGGACCACCTGCTGCTGGCTATTCTCAGCCAGAATCAGGAAGAGGGCTATCCCCATAACGGCCTGGTGTCAGCCCTGAAGCAGCAAAATCCCGACCTGATATTTTTTGCCGGCAACCAGGTCTTCGGCCGGCCGGTTTCTTTCTGGCGGGAAAAATTCAGTCCAGACCAGGCCCGGCAAGAATACCTGAGACAGTGGCTTCTCTTCGGCTGGGCCTTCTCAGAATTGCTGCGGGACCGTCCGGCCCTGGTGTTGCCCGATGCCCGCGATTACTTCCAGAACAAACTCTGGGGCGAGAACGGCCGCCAGGTGGATTTAGCTTCGTTTCCGGACCCGGTGGCGGCCCAGGATAGTGGCGGCTTCCTGATGCCGCCCGATTTTATCAACCTGGTCCTGGCCACCCAGGTTTCCCATATGCCGCGGCCCGGGGAACAGCCCGAGGAGTCTTCTGCTTCAGAGTCCCATTTCTGGGAAGTCAGGTACGGCGGTTTGAGCCTGGCTGTGGTTTGCGACCGCTGGTTCAGGTCAGCTCCGGCCCCCCTGCTGACCGAAGCCGGCCTCAGAAACGGCTGGGCCTTAAATCCGGATTTTGACCCCAGGACCCGGGCGGCGGTCAGGGAAGCCCGGCTGCTCGGGCCGGCCCAGCTGGACCTTCTGGAGAAGTGGGCCGACGACTGGTCGGGCGGGGTCTGGATGAAAGCCCTGCTGTCCCAATCGCTCTGGGTTTCGCTGCTGACTCTACCCGAGGGCTGGGCCGGAGAAGAAGCCCTGTGGCAGCTCCGGCCGCTTAAACCCGGGGAATATCCTCCGGATGACCGGCCGGTAGCCGATTTCACCAGCGGCGGCTGGCCCCGTCCGGACAGAGACCGGGCCCTCAAAATTTTGCGGCGGGCGCTGGCGGTTCACCTGGCTGGTTCGGGTGGGCCTCCGGCGGCTCTTAAGTATGGATTGGAAAGCACTGCGGATGCGGTCTGGGCTTTTGTGCCCCCGGGTGTGGTCAACCCTCTGTCCGTTCGCTGGATGCCAAAGCCGCGGTCTCGAACGGCAGGCCTCAAGCCGCCCGAAGCGACCGGAAATTTTGAGGATGCTTTTGGCAACAGGTTCAGCCTGAAAACAATAACCAACTCGGTAGAAGATTTGATGCCTAAATCGGGCCGGGGCCCGGCCGGTTACGGCCTGGTCAGGTTTGAGCGGGAGTCACGCCTGATTACGTTGGAAAGCCTGGTCCGCCCGGAAAACCAGCCGTCAGCTGAATTCAGGCCCTACCCGGGGTGGCCGGTGGCTTTTAGCCAGCTGGAAAACGACGGCCGCCAGCCGGTAGCTTACCTGCCGCTGCTGCAGTTCAAGGGTATAACCGACCCGGTCGTCCAGGTGGTTGACGAGAAAACGCAGGAGTTGGTCTACAGCTTAAGGATTAAAGGAACGGAATTCAGGCCGCCGGTCTTTAGGGCCGGAAGTTATACCATCCGCTGCGGTGAGCCCGGCACCTCGCACTGGAAAGAGCTTAAAGGAATCGGTTCTCTGCCGGCCAGCGTCAGGAGAACCAGACTGGTGGATTTCAGCCTGCCGACCGGCAAATAAAAAGCCAGTTTTTCTTCTGGGCGAAGTGTCTGTCAGCCAGCCCGCCGGCTCAGGCAGAAGTTATTGGCAATGAGACGAGCAGCGGGGAAGAGCGGCCCGGCAAATTGGCTGCGGGCAAAATCAACTAAGATTCCTTGATGCCGGCAATATTTTGAATAACTCAGCTTTATCTAAATCAGAGCAGCTCAGGATAAGCCCCTAAAACCTCAGCCCCGGCGAAAGTGGTTAAAGCCAATTTTTCCCAGGGCAACCGGCCGCCCGGCTCGCAGGTAAACCAGCTTTCCCCGGTCGGGGGTCACCTGGCCGATGGCCGACAGCGGTCGGCGGAAACGCCGGAAAAATTTTTCGGCCAGGGCGGTAAATTTCTCCGGGGCCACTGTCAGCAGCAGGCAGTAATCTTCCCCGCCGGCCGCCGCCACCTCTTCCAGGTTCCAGCCGTGCTGGCGGCAGCATTTCTGGAGTGCGGCTGAAACCGGCAGTTGTTCCAGGTAGATTTTCACCCCGCAGCTTGAACTTTCCATTATTCTTCTGAGGTCTGAATCAATGCCATCCGAGACATCCATCATGGCCCGGACTTCGGGCTGGCTGGCCAGGAATCGGCCCTCATCCAGGTGAGGCCGCGGCCGGTAATGACGCTGGACAAGGTATTTTTCGGCCGCCGACAATTTTTTACCTGGCCGGTTTCCCAGGATTAAGCGCAGCCCGCCTTCAGAATCACCCAGGTTCCCGGTCACGGCCACGATCTCTCCCGGCCGGGCCGAGGACCGGTATCTGATATGGCGTCCGTCAGCCAGGCCCAGGACGACCACGTTTATAGCCAGGCTGTTTAGGGAACCGGTGGTATCCCCGCCCAGCAGGTGGACTCCGGTCCTGGACCCGAGCTTCCGCCAGCCCCGGAAAAACTCGTCCAGCCAGGCAATTTCAGTTTCGGGCGGAATAGCCAGCGATAAAAAAGCCCAGAGGGGAGTGCCACCCATGGCCGCAATGTCGCTGAGGTTGACCGCCAGAGATTTATAGCCGAGGTCAAAGGGAGAAACCCTGTCTTTCAGGAAATGAACGCCGTCGATTAGAAGGTCGGTGGTAACCAGGAGTTTTTTCCGGTCTTTCCAGGGAATGACGGCGCAATCATCGCCAATTCCCACCAGCCCCGACGGCAACTTCTTCAGGAACGAAGGAGAAAAGCGGGCGATAAAACCGAATTCGCCCAGGTC
>DMVN01000085.1 GCA_003476685.1 Acidobacteriota bacterium
CCTCGATCTTGGAGAGATCCAGGATATCATTGAGCAGGGCCAGCAGGTTTTTGGCCGAGAGATCCAGATAGTGCAGGTATTCTTGCTGCTCTGTATTGGGCTGCGTGTACTGCAGCAGCTGGGCCATGCCGATTACGCCGTTGAGCGGCGTACGTATTTCATGACTCATGTTGGCCAGGAATTCGCTCTTGGCCCGGCTGGCGGCCAGAGCTTCCTCCCTGGATATCCGCAACTCTTCCTCTATTTTCTTGAGGTTGGAAATATCGGTGATGACCGAAACCACCCCGCTGAATTTCTTTTTGTCAAAGATGGAGTGGGCATGGATCAGGACCGGGATCAGCCGCCCGTCCCGGGTTTTCAACCGGGCTTCGTAGCGCTCCTGGGTCCTCAACTGGCGGGACCGGGATTTTCGCCGAACCTGTTCTAACTGGTCTTCGGGGATAAATACGCTCCAGTGCTTTCCCAGGAGTTCTCCCGGTTTATAAGCCAGCATTCGCTCCAGGGCCGGGTTGACGTAAGTAATTATCCCCCTGGTGTTTTCCACCACCACGCCCTCGGCCAGGCTGGTCAGGATTTTTTCCTGGAACTGTTGCAGGTTTTTAAGCTCGGTTTCCACCCGCCGCTTTTCCTTTTCTTTCCGGATGGAATAAAGGGCGAATCCCAGGTCGCCGGCTATTTCTTCCAGCAGTTTTATTTCGCCGGCCTGGTCAAAGATGTCCCGGGGGTAGCCGACCTGCATGACTCCAAAAACTTCCCGGTTGTGTTCGAGCAAGAAAATTACCGCCCAGCCGCCGCTCTTCCGGCATGAGCAATTCCGGCAGAGCGGACTCTTCTGGACGTCTGGTATAAAAAGAGAACGCTTTCTTTTTAAGACCCGTTCCAGGCAGGGAGTTAAACGGCGCCAGGACTTTTCCTCCCAGCCGTCCAGCAATTTAACCGGCTGCAGCCGGTCATCCACCATGACCATTCGCACCTGCCCGTATTTCCCGTTTTCCTTCAGGCTGCGGGCGGCCCGGTTCAGTAGTTCTTCCGGGTCTTTGACCTGGATGATCATCTGGTTGATGTCGCTGATGGCCCGGAGCAGTTTATTGGTATGGGCTAGCTTCTGGTCCTTGTGGATTAGTTCGCTGATGTCCTTGTAAACGGCCACGGCCCCGATTAGGAAGTTCTTGTAAACCACGGGCGAAGCCGAAATACTGACGCTGACCGGCTTCCCGTCCTTGCGGTACCGGGTAGCGATAAAGTTGGAAACTCGCCGGTTCAGGATGTTTCTGGTAATTTGCTTGGCTGCTTTTTCTTCAGGGCCGCCGATGAGTTCATCTATCTGCTGGCCGATGGCTTCCTTTCTCCTGTAGCCGAACATCTCTTCGGCCCCGGGGTTCCAGATGATAACCTGGCCCCTGGAATCGACGGCCACCACGGCGTCACTGATGCTGTCAATGAGGGTCTGAAGATGCAGCTCCATCGACGGCCTCCTTGTTAGGGATAATTTAATAATTTTGACGGAAAAAAATCAATCGCCGCTGCGGGTGATTTCAGTTAACCCGCACGGGATTCCTTAAACCGACAGGGCGAGGAGCAGCAGGGCCGTATAGAAGGTGGAAAGAATTATGACCTGGGCCGAGCTGAATGGCCGACGGTAGCGGTTGATGGCCAGGACCGAGTCGGAGAGGAGGAGCAGGAAACTGCCAGCAGCCGCCAGCCAGGGGCCAGTGCCGGGAAGCTGATGGGGTTGCTCCAGGCCGACCCGGGTCATGGTCAGAAGGACCAGGAGATAAAACAGGACCGGGACCCGCTCTCGCTTGAGCCCCGGCCAGATGAGGAATAAAACCGCGGCCGCCAGCAAAGCCAGAGGAATCACCGGCCAGCTCAGGAATTCCCGGGTCACCCGGCTGTAAAAGGCGACAGTGAAGACCGCCAGAGCGCCCAGGAAAAAAGCCAGGCCGGCCAGAAACCGTTTCTTTTTAAGCATCATCATCACTTCGCCCAGCAGGCACAGGGCCAGCCCGGCCACCACCGCGTTCCGGTAAAAGGAATAGGGGCGGGGTTCAACCAGCAGGCCGATCATCAGGATAATGGTGAAGGGCCGGAAAAAGTAGGCCAGCAGCCTCTGGTTCCGGCGGTCGGCGATGATGGCGGCGGTAGCCGAAACCACTATGGAAAAGATAAAAGCCGCGCTGTTAAGGTCCATGACCTGGCCTCCGCCAGCCCCGGCTCCAGGCAGTTGCGGCCGGGTCCGGCCAATCTCTTTTGATAATTCTACCCAAGGTGTGCAATAATATAAACGACGAATTTAATAAAATTCGCTGAAACATTTTTATCTGGAGCTACCATGATTGAAAGCATAACCGAAGAAAGAAGCCGCAAGATTGCCCTGCTGATAGACGGCGACAATGCCCAGCCCTCCCTGATTGGTGACATCCTGGCCGAGGTGGGCAAGTACGGCCTGATTACCATCAGGAGAATTTACGGGGACTGGACCACGGTCAACATGGCCGGCTGGAAGAAAGCCCTGCACGAAAATGCCATCCAGCCGGTGCAGCAGTTCCGCTACACCGTCGGCAAGAATGCCACCGACAGCGCCCTGATCATCG
>DMVN01000159.1 GCA_003476685.1 Acidobacteriota bacterium
TTCCGGCGCCAGCTCGGTTCATGTCTTTTTCGTGGAAAACAGCGAGAAGGAAAAAAGCAGATTCGTGGAAGAGATGCTCTGGGAAAAACAGAAAAAAGAAAAGCAACCTGAGGCTTCAGGCTATATCAGGTCAGCCAGTTACAAAATTGACCTCAGCGCCCCGACGGTCAAACCGATAGCCAAGACCTCCCGGACGCTGGAAGCCCTGGCCAGAATGGAAATCTCAGCCAGCCAGCTTGATTCCTACCTGAAATGCCCGCTCCAGTTTTATTATGCCCATGTTCTGCAGCTTTCGGAAAGAGAAGAACTGGTTGATACCCTGGAAAGGGCTGACATCGGCACTCTGGTTCACCTCATCTTAAATGAATATTTCCGGCCTTACCTTAACCAACCTCTGCCCCGAGAACTTGACGGCGACAGACTGGTCCAGACCGTCGACCAGGTCTTCCGGACAAGGCTGGCCGGCGCGATTTCTGGAAACTTTTTGCTGATGAAGGAACAGATAACCCTTCATCTTCTGGAATTCCTGGAAAATTACCAGCAGCCGGTTGTCCGCCGGCTGGCCGAGGAGGGCCTGCCGCTTGTCATAAACCAGCTGGAGAAAAAAATTCAGCTGCCTTACAAGGTGAAGGGACGTACCTTCAGGCTCAAGGGGAAATTAGACCGGGTGGAAAAGCGCGGTTCTAACCTGTGCCTTCTTGATTACAAAACTTCGGCCAGCGAAAAATACCAGGAGATCAAATTCCACCGGCTGGAGCTGGAAAACAGAGCCTCCTGGCTCGAAGCCATCGGCAGCCTGCAGCTGCCTTTCTACCAGCTTCTGGCCGAGGGTGAATTCCAGACCCCGGCCGAAGACATCTATCCAGCTCTGCTAATACTTGGTCGGAATTCTATAAGTATCGATATTGAATTCTCGCCCCTTGCCGGTAAAAAGAGGCGCAATCAGACCGACTCCGACCAGTTTGTCTATCCTCTGGGCGAAAGCCAATTTTCCAGAGAAACCCGCAAAGAAAATTTCTTCCTGGCCAAAGAAATAATCGACCGGCTGCTCCTCGAAATCATAGACCCTGATAAACCCTTTACTCCAGACGGACTCGAGACCGATCGCTGCGACCGGTGCATCTTCGTTGATTTCTGCGGCCGGTAATAAAATTTTTTCAGGTCAGTAATCCATTTGGGCCGATTTTTCGTAATTATAAATGTGAAACATGAACTGGAATTAAAAGGTAAGAAAGATGGTTAAATTTTTGCTGTGGTTGATACTTTTCATCCTCTGCTGGCCGCTGGCTCTCCTGGCCCTTATTCTTTATCCCCTGGTCTGGCTGATTTCCTTGCCTTTCCGGCTGGTCGGCCTGACTGTCACTGCCGTCTTCGACCTGCTCAAAGCCATACTGACCCTGCCGGCCAGGATGCTCAACAGCCTGGCCAGATAAGTTCAGCCGTTCTCCCCAGCTTGACAAATCCCCGCCCGGCGTCTATTAAAGACACATGGAGTTGCGTGTTGAAAAAATTGTCTACCCGGGTCGGGCCCTGGCCAGGGCTGAAGGCAAAATCGTCTTCACCGATGAAGGACTGCCCGGCGAGCTGGTGGAAGTCGAGATTCTCAAGAACAAGAAAAATTACGCCGAGGCCCGGACCATAAAAATCCTCGAGCCTTCAGCCGACAGGCAGCTTCCCCGCTGCAGTCATTACCAGGCCTGTTCTCTCTACCAGATTATGACCTACGACCTGGAGCTCAAAACCAAGCAGGCCCAGCTGCTGGAAATTTTTTCCGGTTTTTACGGCAGCGACCGGCCGCCGCTGGAACTTATTCCCTCGCCCCNNTGGCAGGCTCAACCGCCGTTTGTGGCTTACCACGAGCCTGGTTCCATGGCCAGCTTTTTACCGGTCGAAAGCTGCGCCCTGGTCAGCGACAGGGTCAACGCCCTAATTTCCAGGTTTAACACGCTGCTCCGGGGAGAACCGCATCCGGCCCTCAGACACCTGGAAATCAGGGAAAGCTTCTGGAGTGGCGAGCTGTTGCTGTTGCTGGAAGCAGCGGATGAAGACAGCCTGGAAAGAGTCGCCCATCTATGGCTTCCGGCTCTGACCATGAATTCTCCGCTGGCCGGGGTCGTCGGCCTGGTGCAGGAAGGGCGGAGGAAGTTTTTCAGCCGGCTCTACGGACGCGATTACCTGGAAGAAAAAGTCGGCCCGGTCGTTTTCCGCTACGGCGCCGGGAGTTTTTTCCAGGTGAACCCGTCCCAGTTGGAAATAGTGGTGGAAAAAATCAAGCAGCACCTTCAACCGCAGACCCCGGTCAAACTCATTGATCTCTATGCCGGGCTGGGGACTTTTGGACTTCTGCTGTCCGGTTCAGCTTCAGAGGTTATGGCCATAGAATCGGACCCGGGCAACATTTTCTTCCTGAAAAAGAACCTGCGCCTCAACCATATCCAGCACCTGGTGGTGGCCGAGGGACGGAGTGAAGACTGGATAGATGAAATCCTGGAATTTCGAGCCGGGGCCCTGGTCATCGACCCGCCGCGCAAAGGGATGGCCGAAGAGCTGGTCGAGGCCCTGGTCTCGCACCCGCCGGGCCTGGTCTTTTATCTTTCCTGCAACCCAACCACTCTGGCCCGGGATTTAAAGAAGTTCCTCCAGGCTTATGAATTGCTGGAAATTATTGGCTTTGATTTTTTCCCCAGGACTCCCCACCTTGAAACCCTGGCCGTGTTAAAAGCCAGGACACCGGTTCATTGAAATTTTCCAGCCAGCTGGCCGCAGGCGGCGGCTATGTCCACTCCCTTGGATTGCCTGACGGTAACCTTGATTTTTCTTTCTTCCAGCCAGCGCTGGAACCGGCTCAGGTCTTCGGTCGTGGGCCGCAGGTAAGGCAGGCCGGCCACCGGGCTGTAGGCTATCAGGTTAACTTTGGCCCGGAGCCTGCGGGCGATGGCAGCCAGTCCTTCGGCTTCGTACAGACTATCGTTAAGGTCCTTAATCAGGATATACTCCAGCGTCAGCTGCCGCCCACCTGAGCGGATATAATCTTCGGCCGCTGCCACCAGCTCGGGCAGGGGGTATTTTTTGTTGATGGGCATCAGCTGGCTTCTTTGCCGGTCTATGGAGCTGTGGAGGGAAATGGACAGGTTAATTTGCAGCTCAAAATTTTTTAGCTGCCTGATACCCGGAATTACCCCGGCTGTGGATACGGTCATCCTCCTGGCTCCAAAATTCAGGCCCTGCTCATCGTTCAGGATCCGGATGGCTTTAAGCACATTCTCCAAATTATCCAGGGGTTCTCCCATGCCCATGAAGACCAGGTTGGTAATCTGGTGTCCGAAGAGATATTTCAAGCTCAGAACCTGACTGACAATCTCCCCGGGTCTCAGATTTCTCCTGAAGCCGTTAAGTCCGCTGGCACAGAAAGCACAGCGGAATTTGCAGCCTACCTGGGTGGAAAGACAAACTGTCCGCCGCTGGCCGGAGGGAATCAGCACTGTTTCCACATAAAATCCGTCAGGCAGGCGGAAAAGATATTTCACCGTGCCGTCGGCCGAGCTGGCGGTCTGCTCTATGGCCAGCGGGTTAATGATAAATTTTTCAGATAGCTTTTGCCTTAGAGCCAGCGGCAGGTCGGTGAATCCAGAAAAGTCCGTCAGGCCTCGCTGGTAAATTCCCTGAAAAATCTGTCTGGCCCGGAAGGGCTTTTCCCCGATTTTCTGGAGATAACCCTCAAGTTCGGAAAGCGTTAAAGAAGTCAGACACAGCCGGTCGGTCATGGCTCAGACCTTTCGCTTAGATTATAACCCAGATGACCGCCGGAGATAATCCGGACCTGAAAATTCAAATATAAAGAATTTCTGACCCGGGCAGGAGTCGCTGGCGTCCCGGGGGTGGGTGGTTGACCGTGAGTTGATGGTGATGGTGATCGAGGCTCGGATTGGGAGAGGCCGAGCCAGCGCTGGTTCGGCAGATGAAAATATCGGCGCCTGTATAACTGATTCAGCCAAAAAGTAAAATCTGGCAGGACGCTAATCTCAGCGCCTGAAAAATTAATCTTCAGCCGGCTAAACTCTCGCCGGACAGGACAGGGCCAAGCTTAATCAAGCTGATTAAACCAGCTATCTTCCCTCAGGTACAATCGCCATCGGGCCGTGCTTAATTATTTCTTTTTCTGCTCGAACCTGGCCAGCAGGTCAGCCACAGCTTCTTTATGCACTGTAAAAACCAGCATTTTTAACTTCACATAATCGTCCCGGTAAAGAATGTAACCCTTGTAGGGTCCGCGATGGGCCCCGGCTCCGGAGTCTTTCACCAGAAACCAGGTGTGGTCATCCTTTTCCAGCAGACCCACGCAGTGAATGGCGTGGTCATCCTCGGAGGTTCGGTTATAGAACCTGAATTCCCGACTGTCCTGGTCGATAAGAGCTGGCAGAATGTCAAAGGATGGGACGATGGCCAGCCCCTCATCGCCGCTTATGCCAGGTTCGGAGACATCGCCGCCGAAGGCCACCGAGTAACCCTTTTTTAGCGAGTTGACGATGCCCCGATAAAACTCGTCCAGCGGCACATTGTAATAATCCTGAGAATGCCACCAGTTATCCGGCGCCCGGTATTCTCCCCTTGTGTAAAAGGGAATGTACTTGAACGACATAAAGCTGACGTAATCATCGAGGGGAAGCTGCAGCACATTATTCAGGAACTCTTTGGGTGTCATCTTCTGGCCGTTATACTCAATGGTGGCGGGCGGCTCCCCCAGATGCTTGTTCAGGATAAGCTTGACGTAGGCCACGGCCTTTTCCTCGTCCCAGTATTCATTCTTTTTACAAAAATCAAGGTAATCCCGCAGTTCCTTAAACAGGGCCGAGTGGTCATGCTCGGTCTTACCAGGTAGCAAGCCATTATAGGCGCTGGCCGGAACTGCTCCGTATTCTTTCATCCGCAGAAAAACGGCGTTGTGCTCCGAACCCTCGCCCAGGAAAGAGTTACCCTTCTCCCTGATGAACCTCCTGGCTTTTTCCACGTATTCCCAGTAGACAGTATAAAGTTCGGACAGCTTGAACTCTCCCCGGCCGAGGCGCTTCAGCTCTGACTCGAGGAAAGAGGTGGTAGAAAAAGACCAGCAGGTGCCGGTGTTATACTGCCGGACCGGCGGCTGGTGAAAGATTTGCTGGAATTCAGTCAGTGAGGCGGGGCGGGAAATTCTGGCAAAATCCAGCGAAAGATATTCGTGTTGGCGGCCGTTATATTCCCTGGTT